>CAZZFG010000001.1:0-22227 GCA_964653345.1 uncultured Bifidobacterium sp.
CTTACACCAACGGTAGAAATCGATGCGATTGCACGGTGATATTCCAGAGCTCGCGACCTGGTGATTTGCAGTTGCTGCCTCGATTGAGCTGATCGACCGTATGTTGCGTTGTTGGTTTGCGCGATGAAGATATTGCTCTCAGCGACCGCCTCCCGAATCAGATGATCGTCTGCCACTTCAAAACAAATAAGTGGGGCGATTATGGCTTTATCGACAAAGTGATATTTCCATGAGGTTCCAGGAATGAAATCTGTTACCTGATCCACTAACGGCGACAGGCTTGCGGCCAATGCGCGCAGCGGGATGTATTCACCGAACGGCGCCAGGTGTTGTTTCTGATAAATCGAAGCCGCCCCGCCGTCGCGCCAAAGAATAGAGAGATTAACTGGGCGGTTGAGGTTATCTTTCCCGACCGAACCAAAGATTACTGGTGCATTTACCCGCGAAACCAGAGCCGTAATCTCTTCCCTACCGGTTTTTAAGGGATCAATATCAGCGCCATCTTCTGGCCAGATATATACATCAGGTGGATTGCTCGCAGAACTCGCAGAGGCACGTATCGTTTCGTTTGCATGATTCTCAAAAACTTTCCGCACTTGAGTACTTATCTCGTATCCCAACCGTGGCACATTGCCCTGTATCGAGGTCATAGTGATTTCACCTACAGGGTTTACTGAATACTGTGGAATGAATGCAAGCAGAATCATCACTGGAATCCAATAGAGTCGAAAAGCAGTGAGAATTCGATAGATTGCGACTGCCAAGAGCGCAAATACAAAGGAGGCCCCAGCCACACCGATGTAAGGGACTAGCTCTGAGTACGGTGAATCAACTGCGAGATACCCCGCTCTCCCCCAAGCAAAACCTCCGAATGGTATTCGGTTTCTAAAGAATTCAATGGAGACCCAAAAGGCAGGGAAAACAATCCAGAGGTATTTTTTGCTTCGCACCGCTATGGCAAGCGGAATGTAAAAGAGCGCCGACATCAGGGTGAGTAATAGCCAGGGCAAGGCGCCAACAAAACTGCTTGACCAATGCAACATAGGCGCAAAAAAACCAAGACCGAAAAGAAAGGCGAGTACGACTCTTTGTCGTACGTGCTGATTAATGGAATGGATTATGAAAAAAGCTAGTGCCAACGGAAAGAGCCACCACTTGGCAATTGGGGCGAAACCGCCTGATGCAACAACTCCAAGTAGTAGCACCCAGAGCGCGCGTATCACGACCTCACTCTAGCGAAATCGCAGCTAGTAATCTGCTGACGCTGGTGCCTACGCCATACTCCTCAATGATCGCATCGAGTTTCTTTTGGTCGGAAACGCGAATGGGAAGTTGTTGTGGAAACGCCGGGAGACGAAGATCTCGTACGCAGTTGACTACGGGTTCGGCGCGACGCAAATATTCTCTTCCTTCGAGTAGTTTCTTAGCTAACGAACTGCCAAGTCGATCATCGCCTTGCTCAGCTGCCGCTAACATTTCTGCAACATTTGCAAAATGGTTAACGATTTTTGCGGCGCCCTTTTCTCCGATACCGCGAACGCCAGGAAGCCCATCGGAGGGATCTCCGCGTAATAGCGCCATCAAGGCATATCGCTCCCCTGGGATGCCGTAGCGCTCTGAAATCCATGCTAAATCTACGAGTTCATGGCTAGAGATTCCCTTGGCTAAATAGGCAACTGAAATGGGTTTCACATCATCTACCAATTGGAAGAGATCTCGATCCCCGGTTGCGATGACAATGGGACTCGACTCGCGCGTTGCAAGCGTTGCGATTACATCATCGGCTTCATAGTCATCTATTCCAATCACCGGAAGACCAATCGCATCCAGAATATCTAAGATGATTGGGGTTTGACTTTCGAGATCTTTCTCCGCCTGAATTGCTTCGCTGTCATCCGTTGCAACATCACGTGCCGCTTTGTATTCAGGAAGAAGTTCGGTGCGCCACGACGGGCGCCAATCGCCATCAAGGCACGCGACAATCTGATCTGGCTTGTAGTGCGCGCTCAATCGCGCCACGCTGTCAAGAAATCCCCTAATGGCATTTACAGGTTGCCCACTTGGCGATCGCAGTGAATCAGGCATGCCATAGAAGGCGCGATACCAAAGCGATGCGCTATCGATCAGCAGAATCATCCGACTACCTCTGAATATGCGATGACTCCCCTGCGTAAGAGCGCGACACCCTCACGCGCTCGATTTGAAAGAGCTGCCGATGCATCAGATATCTGGGTTAATAAGTCGATAAGTTGTTTCACGATTCGCACGAAATCTCCTGCGGGTAGTTCGGCAAGAGCGAGTGTTTCAACTAAATCTCCCCCGCTAGCCCATTTATAGATTGCTGCTGCCATTCCCCCATCTAGTTCGCGCATAGTCTGTAGCGAATTACGCTGCTCAAGGGCTCGTATTTCAAACCAAAGTTTTTCTAGCGAGTGCATAGCGCTAACCACTTTTGAATTTTTTGCCAGATGACGATGAGGTTCATCGCTTCTAGATTCATACACAAAAAGCGAGAGAGTTGCCACAAGTTCTAGCGCATCTAGCGATTCGAAGATATTTCGTCTGATTGCTTCAGCCAAAACCAAGTCAGCATCTGAGTAGATCTTCGAAAGGAGCTGACCATTAGCGGTGACTTGATCGCCATCAAGGTAATTTAATTCTCTCAAAACTTTGCACAAGCGATCAAAGGTGCGCGGAATGACGTTTGTTCGCCCCTCGATTTTAGTTCGGAGATCCTCAAGTTCTCGTTCGATACGTACAATCCGTTCGCCGATTCGAGCGTGCTCTTCGCGATCAGGGCAGTCATGACATGGATGAGCCCGCATTTGATTTCGCAATTGATTTAGCTCTTCCTCGAATTCAGGGTTATCTGAGCTCTTTCCATTAGGTTTCAGGCCACTTCGTTTGTAGGCATCTATCCATAGTGATTTATCGCGGGAATTTTTATGTCCGGTACCTCCTGGTACCTTGATTCGACCGAGATTTTCCACACCGTTTTGACAATCCACTGGGGAGATTCGCGACACTTTCCGATCAAGGTACATGACCAATGGTCGAGCCAGGTCATGTCCCCTTTCTATGACAAGAGCGATGGCACCGCGTCGCTTGCTTCCTATAGAGAGCACATCTCCACGGGAAACTGATGCAAGAGTCTCGATAACTTCTGGGAGATCTCGCTTTTGAACCTTACTTCCCGCTCGCTCCAGTTGTTTGATGTCATTACGGATTTTGGCATATTCATGGAAATCACCAAGATGACAATCAACTTCACTTCTTATCGATCGCAAGAATTCTCTATTGCGCGCTACTTGACGCTCTAATCCTTGCACCGAATGATCAGCCTGATACTGGGCAAATGAGGAACCTAATAGTTCGCGGGATATCTCCGATGTTGTACTCGCAAGAAGATTGACCGTCATGTTGTATGTTGGATTAAACGATGACTTCAGTGGGAAAGTTCGTGCGGTTGCAAGGCCAGCAAGAGATGGAATATCCACTTCAGGGCTCCACACCATCACGGCATGTCCTTCAATATCAATTCCTCGTCGACCAGCTCGACCAGTGAGTTGAGTGAACTCTCCTGGTGATATATCAACATGTCCCTGACCGTTCCATTTAGTCAGGCGATCGATTACAACCGAGCGAGCCGGCATGTTCACACCCAGGGCCAGCGTCTCTGTTGCAAAGACCACTTTGATAAAACCTTGCTGAAACAACTCCTCGATAACTTCCTTTAAAGGTGGAATCAAACCAGCATGGTGAGCCGCCACGCCTTGCTCAAGAGCTTTTGCCCAAGCAAGAAAATTTAACGGACCGTAATCCTCTGGAGCAATCACCTGGGCAACTTCTTCAATTCGCTCGCGTATTGCAGCCTTCTCACGTTCATTTGTCAGATCAAGGTGGCTACAGGATTTCACGGCATTGTCACAGCCAGCGCGGCTGAAAATGAAAAATATGGCAGGCAATAAATTCTCTTGCGCTAGCCGTTCAATAATCAGATCTTTGTGGAGAACTTTGAAAGTACTTCTAAATTTCCGGTCGCGAAAATTTTGATTGTAGCTTTGCGAAATCTTTACAAGTTCTGAATTAACTTGTTTCTCATCCTTTAGTAGCGGGTAAAGCTCACTCCCCTGCATCACATGGAGATGTAGAGGGACAGGTCGAATTTCACTCACAATTACCTCGATAGAGCCCCGGACGCTCCGCAGCCACTCTCCAAATTCTTCGACGTTAGATACGGTTGCCGAGAGCGAAACCACCGCTATCTCTTGAGGTAGATGGATAAGGATTTCCTCCCAGACCGCACCTCGAAACTTATCCCCTAGGTAGTGCACCTCATCGAGAACAACGAATGCCAGGTTGTGCAGATTGCGCGAATTCGCATAAATCATATTGCGGAGAACTTCGGTGGTCATCACAACTATCTCGCCATCGCCATTTATCGAAATATCTCCGGTCAGTAGACCAACCTTTTCTTCGCCATATTTTTCGACAAACTCACTAAATTTCTGATTGCTCAACGCTTTTATTGGAGTTGTATAAAAGATTCGCATTCCTTGACGCTGTGAAAGGAAAGTGGCGAAGTCGCCAACAATCGTTTTCCCCGCACCTGTGGGAGCCGCAACCAATACTCCACTACCACTCTCGAGATGTTTGCACGCCTCAATTTGAAAGTCATCCAGCGCAAAAGGCAATCGTTCCAAGTAATCATGGAGCGCGGAGTGACGGGGGGTGGCACGCTTGCGAGCGGCAGCAAATCGCTCTGCCGGTGACATTTCAGATTCACGCATTGGCGCTCCATGTTCGTAGCGCACCCGGTAAAACTTTGATATGAACGGGAGTAGGGGCAATACGTTCACCATCTGCGTAGGTAATTGCTTCGCCTTCGATACTTATCTCCCGACCGCGTATTATTTCTACCTGAGGATGCGATATATGGCTTCCGCTATACACTTTCGGAAATATTCGAAGAAACTCAAATTTCGGCACTGGATTCAAAATCATGACATCGAGAAGGCCATCATGGAGATTCGCTTCAGGACAGACTTTCATTCCGCCTCCATATGAGGAGCCATTCCCCACAGCAATGAGCATGGCCTGCACATCTCGAGCGCGATCGTCAATGGTTATTCGATACCGTCGTGGCCTGAAACGTGGGAGCTCTTGAAGCATTGCAAGGTCATATTTACGTCGCCCTTGCGGCCAGCGCATTCCATTGGCACGTTCATTGACGATGGAATCAAAACCAGTTGAACAGATGGCGCCAAACCTCGTGCCGTTCACTTCGCCAAGGTCGACCGCTTTCGACTCAGATGCAAGAAAGAGATCAAGATTTTTTGAGGGGCGTTTTACATCCAATCCGAGGGCCCTGGCGAAATCGTTGCCGGTACCAGCTGGAACTATTCCCACTGGTACCGCAGATTCTGTGTTCTTGGCGAGGGCATTAATCGCGTGATGAATCATCCCATCTCCCCCAACCACTAATACGCGCTCACATTCAGATAGGGGTATCTGTGAAAGCTCGTTCAGTGATTGTGCGAGTGAGCTTGAGGCTATGACCTGGTAACGAAGTCGGTTCCGCTCCAGGTATTCCATCGTTTCGGCAAGAACTCGCGCCCCCCTCCCTCTCCCTGAGGTGGGGTTTGCCAGGATCAGATTAGATTTCATCGAGCGCCGATGTTTTCTTGGCGCGACGTTTATCGAGAAGTGTTGCGATGAAACCTGCGGCAAAATAGAGCGCGCAGAGTGGGATGGCAAGTGCGAGCATCGTTAGTGGATCTCCGGTTGGCGTGAAGGCCGCAACAAACAGGAAAATAAGAAATACCGCCACTCGCCATGGTCGAAGAATTGCCGCGCCAGTGATTGCACCTGCTGCATTGAGAGCAAGTAAGAAAACTGGCAATTCAAAGGCGATTCCGAAAAGCAGAATGACTCGCAGGACAAAATCTAAGTAATCGTCAAATCTAATTAGGTTTGCCAAACTATCTGGCGTAAAACCAAGAAGCACCTTTATTGCAACGGGCAATATGTAGTAGCCGAGAGTTATTCCAGCAGCAAAAAACGGGATAGCACCTACGAAGAACGCGAAAGCGAGTATCTTCTCTCGTCTTTTTAATCCTGGTAGGACAAATGCCCAGATCTGAAACAACCAAATTGGTGCGGATAGGATGATACCTACGAGAAGAGCGACCTTAATTTGCAAATTAAGCGGACCAAGTACTCCTGAGACGTAAAGTGAAGTGCATTGCTCCAAACTTTTCAATTCTTGATTTCGCCCACACATAGGCTCGGCAAGTTTGAGAATTATCTGGTTGTAGAAGATCCAACCAAGTACAGCTAGCGCCAGAATTCCTACTGCACTTTTGAATATCCTCTTACGAAGTTCGCGTAAATGGGCAAGCAAAGGCGCTTTTGAGGCATCAAATTGTTCATTCATTGACATCGCAGTCCACGAGCCACCAATCGTTCGTGAACTAGTCCGTTTGATCTGGCTTATCGGGCTTCTCTAGCTTCTTATTCTCAGCGCCTGAATCGGTTTCTGAATTGTCACCATTTTTGTTCGGGTCTTTCAATTCACCTTTGAAAATTCGAAGTGATCGACCAAGGGCGCGCGCTGAATCAGGTAGCCGCTTTGCACCAAAGAGCAAAACTAGAACCAGAATGACCAGGAGTAGATGGGAAGGTTCGCGGAGAAACATGTGGTGCCCCCTCAAGCTGGCCCACGGGGTGAGCCTCTGTAGATAGCCCTACTTTAGTGGTTTGAGATACCTTTCGAGCGATGATCTGGCAGCCCTGGCTACCTGCTCGCGCAAGCTGGTAGGGGCTACCACTTCGAGGGCTCCGGCCAGGCTTAAAGCAGCCCGAATCAACCACGATGGGTCGAATACCTCTATCTGCCCTACATAACGATCGCGCTCCTGAACGTATTTCAGATTGGACAGACCCCATTTTTCGATAAACCAGTAAGCATCCGGCGCAAGCTCAACCTCGACAACCCCCAAAGCAGGGGTATCCCTGGCCAGTTCTGGGCTATTCGGGGGCGATGCCTGGAGACTTCCAATTTCGAAAGAATGTGTAGAAAGGCAAGCGCGCTCGATTCGATCGACTCGGAACGTTGAATATTCCCCGCCGGGCACAGTTAGAGCTAACAGATAGGTAAAGCCGTTCTTTGCGGAAATTTGCTTTGGGATTATTTGGGTGCGAATGGAGCTATCCAAGGTCGCAGAGTAGTAATGGAGATCGATGGTTTGATTCCCGGAGTCAATTGCTTGAATTATGGTTGGGAGCACCGACGAGTCTGTGGGCGTTGCTGAATTTTCTGGCGTGATTATTTGGCTTTCATTTTCGAGCTGAAGAACGTGCAAGATTTTACTTCGTAGGTTTTTCAGCACATGAGAATCACTAGGTGGAACTACTACAAGCAAACTTTCGATCGCCAACAAAAGCGAACTACCCTCATCGAAACCTAGGCGCATCGGACGGGCAAGGGTTTCAGCATTACGTACGGAGATAAAGCCGGAGTCGTACGAGACATCTATGAGTTCAAGGTGTGAATAACCGGGTAAGCCACATAACCAAATCAAATTCAAGTCCGAAATAAGTTGTTCTTCGGATATCTCAAATAGTTGCGCAGTGTCAGAAATGCTTACTCCAGAGTTCGACTGCAGAAATGGAATTAATTGAAGTAAGCGAGCCAACCTAAGACCCCCTGGAGTTACGTTCAAGAATTCACCTCCAGCGTACGTTGCAGAGAACTTACGATGCGCTCACGCAACATGTCAGGCGCAAGTACTTCTACTAACGCTCCCGCCCAGAGAATCATTTCGGTAATCTCAACTAGATCAATATCTTTGATGGTAAGGAGCATGTATTCGCCTTCGAGAAGCGTTTGCGACGCCTTTCGAGCAAGTCGATGGTCGGTGGATATTTGCTTAGCCACCTTCAGGTGAACTTCGTCAATCTTCTCCCCGCGTAGACTCTCGATTGCGGAGACTATTTCATCGTGAGAATCAGCTGCAACGAATTTTTGAGTCGACCCAAAGGCAAGTTGCGTTAATCGACCTACTCGAAAGGTTTTTATTTTGTTATCTTTGAGATCTTTCCCGACGAGATACCAATTGCTAAAGCGTGAAGTAAGGGTATAGGGGCTGATCTCGCGCTCTGACCTGTTGAACTTAGCCTGTGGCGCAGATCCAATCGAAACTCCAGGCCCGTACGTGAAGAGCACCGTTGTTTTTTGCTTTATCGCACGCCAAAGATCATCGAGAATTGCATTTACTGGTATCTCTATGTGAGTACTTGCGCCGATTGTTGTGATGTCCTCGATAGAGGCGCTGTTCCGTGATAGCAACGTTCGAACAGCATCCTGTGCCGAAGTGCGCTGTCCTAATTCACGTAGCACATTCGCAGCTAGCGCTACCCATATGGATTCATCGCGCGTAAGCGAGATCTCAGGTAGAAAATAATCGCTGGGATGGATCCGATACCCAAGTTCATCATCGAAAAGTGGATCGATGGGGAGCACATCGATATTGATTCCGATCTCACGTAATTCATCTTTATCGCGTTCGAACATCCGCTCCATAGATTCTGGTTTTCCCGAATAACCCGCGACATTTTCGAATATTTCTTGTTTTGTGAGCGGACGTTTGGCATCCAAGAGAGCCAACGTGAGATTGAGCAGTCGCTCTGCCTTGTCGCCTCTATCCCCTGCCATAACCGCTATCGTAGTAAGCCTTGTTATTATTTGGCTATGAACTCAACAAGTAAGCCTGGCACCTCACTTAAAATTATAGTTACTTTCTTCTGTGCTGTTAGCGTGTTGAGCGCATGCTCGAGCGCGACCGATCCAAATGAGTCAAGTTCGTCCCAAGCAACGCCGAATCCATCGCCATCTGTATCGGCAGACCAAAACGGTTCAGTTCTTGCTTCCTGCGAGCCTGCTACGGCGGTTGCGAGAGAGCCGATCGCTTCGAACTCCCCTACCGAGTATCTTCCTAAAGGTAATTACACGCTAACTCTCACCACCAATTGTGGAGAGATAGTCATTGAGGCTGATGGAACCAACGCGCCTGCGACAGTTTCAACGATTGGTTTTCTTGCGAATTCACAGTATTACGATCGAACGCTCTGTCATCGCCTGACAACCGCAGGAATCTTCGTGCTCCAGTGTGGTGATCCGCAAGGAGATGGCGGAGGTACCCCCGGCTTCACCTTTGCCGATGAGAATTTGCCGACTGCATCGGGAGTGAACTACCCGAAAGGCACAGTTGCTATGGCTAACTCGGGACCCAATACCAATGGCAGCCAATTCTTCTTGGTTTATGCAGATACCACCTTGGGACCCAATTATTCGATTTGGGGCAGAATTACCAAAGGATTAGATATTGTGGAGAAAATTGCTGCGCTGGGAACATCCAGTGGCGGACCAGATGGAGCGCCACTTCAACCGGTGGAGATACGCACAGCACGCCTCAAATAACTAGTTAACTAATTAATTAGTGGGTAATTGGTTGGCTAGCTATTTGGAGGTTCTTCTAGATTGTCAGCCCCTTCGCTGGGATTTTTCGCCCCGCGTCGCCTCGTTCGAGGCGCCTGTACGCCATCTGCCACTCGTCGCGCTCGCACCAAGAAGCCGGTATGGCCAATCATCCTGTTGTCGGGTCGAACAGATAACGAATCAACATGCCAACTTCTGTGAAGGCTTTCCCAAGAATATGGCTCGGTAAAACGTCTATCTTCGCGGAGCGCCTCTACAATTCGAGATAGTTGGGTAGTTGTGGTGATGTAGGCGATAAATACACCGCCGGGGCGAAGTAATTGCGCACTTTGATGCACGCATTCCCAAGGTGCCAACATGTCGAGCACGATGCGATCCACACCATCAGATGGCAATTCATCATCAGAGAAATTCTGATCTTCAAAAGATCCAATGCGTACGCTCCAATTCTTCGGAGTAGCGCCAAAGAAGATGTTGAGATTCTTTTCCGCTATGGCCGCAAAATCATCGCGCCGTTCAGTGCTAATGACTCGCCCATGCGGTCCTACTGCCCGCAATAATGCGATAGTCAACGCTCCAGAACCCACGCCCGCCTCGAGTACGACATCGCCTTCGGAGATATCCCCGAATCCGACGATGTCGGCTGCATCTTTGGGGTAGACGATGGTGGCGCCACGCGGCATCGCTAGCACGAAGTCCTCGTACAGCGGGCGGATCGCGAAGTATTGCGTTCCTGATGTTGAGGTAACAAATGACCCTTCGGGCAATCCCACGCACTGCGCGTGCTCGACGATTCCCTTATGGCTATGCCAGGAACCACCTTCTTTCAGCGTAAAGCTATAGAGCTTGCCCTTTGCATCAGATAATTGAACGCGATCGCCATATCGAAATGGTCCTTTGCGCGCTATCCCCTGGAAATCCATGAAGGGCAGTCTAAGGTGTCTCTATGAGTGAAGACAAAGCCACACTCTCACCTAGTAGAGCTAACGATTATCTCAACTGTCCGTTGCTCTACCGATTTCGAACGATTGACAAATTACCCGAACCGCCCAGCATTGATGCTATTCGAGGAACTCTAGTTCACTCGGTTCTGGAAAAACTTTTTTCCTATCCACGGAATGAGAGAGTTTTTGCGCTTGCAGAAAGAGACTTAAATCCGTTGTGGAATGAGATGAAAGAAACCAGAGACGATGTCAAAGAATTACTTCCTAATCTAAAGGAAGAGGAATTTTTACTCTCCGCCTTCACGTTACTGCAACGGTATTTCGAGCTAGAAGATCCAAAATCTTTTGAACCAACCGAACTAGAAACCCATGTTGAAATTGATTTATCTGAAACGCTGCTTATCCATGGCTACATAGATCGTCTTGATATCGCACCTACTGGGGAAATTCGCATAGTTGATTACAAAACCGGGAAATCACCAAGTATTGGTTACGAAGAAAAATCATTTTTCCAAATGAAGTTTTATGGATTAATTCTCTGGAAAAAGCTAGGCCGCGTTCCAAAGAGGTTGCAGATGATCTTCTTGGGCGACGGGAAGGTTCTTACGCAAGATCCATCTGAAGATGATTTATTGAAAACTCAACTCAAGATTGAGAAGATTGCCGCAGATATTGAATATTCGAAAAAATCTGGTGAATGGCCGACCCGAAAATCTCGACTATGCGATTGGTGCGCTCATCAGAAAATTTGCCCTGAATTCGGTGGAACTCCACCATCACTTCAGCTCTGACAAAGATGCCACAGCTCCTTTAGTTTCCTACCGAACAAAGTGTCGATAATTGTGCTGCGTACCGCAGGTTCGACCGGTGCGATATGTGGAACAGCAACGACAAACGCACCGCTCGCTCGCGCTGCCGTAACACCTGTCGGAGAATCTTCGATAATCAGTGATCGCGTGATGTCTATTCCTAGAATTGCGGCCGCTTTCAGGTAGGGATCTGGGTGCGGCTTTCCTCTCGTTACATCGTTTGCCGAGATAGTCACTGTGAAGGGCGAGACAGGAAAAATAGCCAAGACAGCATCAACCAAACGACGTGGGCTGGCCGAAACGAGAGCTGTTGGAAGGTTTAGAGCAGCTATCTCATCGAGCAAGTCGGCGATTCCAGGCATCAAGGTGATGTTTTCAAATTTCTTAGCCATTCGATCGATCAACTCTTCAGCGAACCATTCTGAACTTTCACGATTTTGAGCCAGAGATGACATGTAATCGCCAACTTTTTGCATAGGCCCACCCAAACAATAAAGCTGGTCCTCGGATTGCCATATCACTCCAAAATCGGCCATGAGTTCGCGTTCAGTTTCGAGCCAATAAGGCTCGGTATCAACGAGCAATCCGTCCATGTCAAAGAGAACTGCGTCGGGAGAATCGGCAGAAGTCTGGCTCATGTCGCGTTGAAGTATTTTGCTTCGGGGTGATGAACGATGATTGCTGAAGTTGATTGCTCTGGGTGCAATTGGAATTCCTCGGAGAGATTTACTCCAATTCGCTCTGGCTTTAAAAGTTCACATAGCTGAGTCTGCTGGGTGAGATCTGGACAAGCTGGATATCCGAAGGAGTATCTGGATCCACGATAACCTTGATCGAGGATCGAATCTAATTCTGCGCTATCTTCGATTCCAAAGCCTAGTTCCTCTCGGATGCGAGCGTGCCAATACTCTGCGAGGGCCTCAGTCAGTTGCACCGATAAACCATGGAGTTCGAGATACTCGCGAAAGTTATTCTCTGCAAATAATTTACCCGTAGCTCGGCTGACTGCCTCTCCCATAGTGACAACATGGAAGGCAACCACATCTATTTCATTTCGTTCTTTTGCCACAAAAAAATCAGAAAGGCATAATCGTCGATCGCGGCGCTGTCTTGGGAAAGTTAGCCGAGAAATCTCTCTACGCTCTTGTGGAGACTCGGGATCAAGAATGATCAAATCATTACCCTCGCTGTAACACGGGAAATAGCCATAGACAACCGCAGCTTCAATCCAATTATTAACTTGTACATCGTTGAGTAATTGTCGTAGTCGTGGTCGGCCCTCTTGTTCAGCCATATCTAAGAAACTTTTGCCGCCTTTTAAGCCCCACTGGCCCACAAAAAGTGCGCGCTCATCGAGCATGCTCACATAGTCATTAAGTGGAATTCCTTTAACGACTCGCGAGCCCCAAAAAGGAGGGGTAGGAATTGTGTTGTCGGCTCGAACGTCACTGCGCGTGATATCCAGTTCGCGAGTTTCGTCATCGCTACGGACAACCTTAGTCCGCCGTTTGCGTAATTCTGGTAGAGCAGCACCAGGTTCGCCACGCTTTACCGCCATTACGCGATCCATCAATTCCAACCCTTCAAAGGCATCTTTGGCATAACGAACAATGCCAGGATAGGCCTCCGCTAAATCTTGCTCAACGAAAGCGCGAGTCAGTGCCGCTCCCCCAAGAATGACCGGCCATTTTTCTGCAAGACCACGAGTAGCCAACTCTTCAAGATTCTCTTTCATAATTACCGTAGATTTCACCAACAATCCACTCATTCCGATGACATCGACGTTTTCTTTCTCTGCTTCTTCGATGATTGTGTTGATAGTTTGTTTGATACCAATGTTATGTACGTTGTAGCCGTTATTTGAGAGAATAATGTCAACGAGATTTTTTCCAATGTCGTGTACATCACCCTTCACGGTTGCGAGCAGAATCTTACCTCGACCAGATGAGTCGCTCTTTTCCATTTTCGGTTCCAGGTATGCAACGGCGCGTTTCATCACTTCAGCGCTCTGCAGGACAAATGGAAGCTGCATCTCCCCTTTACCGAAGAGCTCGCCAACTGTTTTCATGCCATCGAGAAGAAGATTGTTGATGATCTCTAATGGCGCCATCCCTCCGGATATAGCAAGCTCTAGATCATCTTCTAAGCCGTTTCGTTCCCCATCGATGATCCGCTGCTTGAGTCGTTCTGGAAGCGGGAGCGCTGCAAATTGCTCTGCACGCGAATTCCGAGAAGAAGTGACTTCTGCGCCTTCGAAGTGCGCTAGGAATTCAGTGAGCGGATCATATGTAATTTCTTTGGTGGTGGCGTCATATTTTCTGCGATCGTAAATTAGATCAAGCGCTAACTCACGAGATTTCTCATCGATTCGAACCATCGGAGTAATTTTCGAAGGATGAATAATTGCTGAAGTTAAACCGGCAGCAACCGCTTCATGGAGAAATACAGAATTCAGCACAATGCGCGCAGCGGGATTAAGACCAAATGAAATATTGCTCACGCCGAGAACTGTTTGCACCTCTGGGTAGCGCGTGCGAATCTCCTTGATTGCGTCGAGAGTTTCGATTCCGTCGCGTCTGGTTTCTTCCTGACCGGTAGCTATCGGGAAAGTCAGCGCATCGATGAGGATGTCGCAGACGCGAAGCCCCCAAGTACCCGTGAGATCCTCAATAAGTCGAGAAGCAACCTGCACCTTCCATTCCGAGGTGCGAGCTTGCCCTTCTTCATCGATTGTCAACGCGACGACTGCCGCGCCATGCTCTTTCACGAGAGGCATTATTTTTGCAAATCGAGAGTTAGGTCCATCTCCATCTTCGTAATTGACGGAGTTAATGACTGCTCTTCCACCTAATTTCTCAAGTCCTGCCTGAAGCACAGCAGGTTCAGTTGAATCAAGAACGATTGGCAGCGTAGAACTGGTCGCGAACAGTTCAGCTAGTTGACACATATCCGCAACTCCGTTGCGCCCAACATAATCAACGCAGAGGTCGAGCATGTGCGCGCCTTCGCGAATTTGTCCTTTCGCGATTTCCAGGCACTCTTGCCAGTCATTTTCTAACAAGGCATCACGAAATGCCTTCGAACCATTTGCGTTGGTTCGCTCCCCAATAGCCATATATGTGTTCTGTTGTCTAAAAGAAGCATGTTGGTATAGGGATGCGGCGCCAGGATCAAGGGTAATTTTTCGGGGCGCAATCTCTTTTCTATTTTCGCTAAATGTGCGGACGACTTCTGCCAAGTGAGCTGGGGTTGTGCCACAGCAGCCCCCGATGATGTTCAATCCATAGTCGTCCACGAAAGTTTGAAGGCTCTTTGCTAATTCACTTGGCGTGAGCGGATATCGCGCTCCCCCGCTCTCCAAAATCGGTAGCCCCGCGTTAGGCATACACGAGAGCATCACCGAAGACGATTGCGAAAGTTGACGAAGATGTTCGCTCATTTCAGCAGGACCAGTTGCACAATTCAGTCCAATGACATCGATCCCCAGAGGTTCCAGCGCTGTAAGCGCTGCGCCAATCTCGCTACCTAACAACATGGTGCCAGTTGTTTCGACTGTAACTTGAGCGATGAGCAGCAGGTCTTTATCCGAAGCATCTATCGCTGCACGACAACCGTTTATCGCTGCCTTTGTTTGCAGTAGATCCTGAGAAGTTTCCACCAAGAGCGCATCCGAACCACCATCAATCAATCCGCGCGCACATTCCTGGTAGGCGTCACGCAACGTGGCATATGTGGTGTGACCCAATGTTGGCAACTTGGTTCCAGGCCCGATTGAACCAAAAACCCATCGCGCCTGAGTCGCGGAGAATTCATCAGCCACCTCACGAGCAAGTTTCGCGCCAGCAAAAGCGAGTTCATAGATGCGATCTTCGATTCCATATTCAGCAAGATTTCCGAAATTTGCACCGAATGTGTTGGTCTCAATGCCATCAACGCCGACAGCTAAGTAAGCCCGATGGACGCTTTTCACCATCTCTGGTGAGCTAACGTTGAGAATCTCATTGCAGCCTTCGTGGCCTTGAAAATCCTCTAGCGTGGGGTTCTGATCCTGGAGCATCGTGCCCATGGCCCCGTCGACAATCAGGACCCGTTCCTTGAGGGTATCGCGAAGGCTTTTCATTGGAGCAAGGGTACCTGCTCTACTGTATGGCCATGGAAATCTTCTCTCTTCCAGCGCTTCGGGACCCGATCATGATTGCCGCCTTTCAGGGCTGGAACGATGCGGGTGAAGCAGCATCAAAAGCGGTCGAACATCTACTCACCCTCTGGCCATCTCAGTTGATTGCAGAGGTTGAGTCAGAAGATTTCTATGACTATCAGGTCAATCGTCCACAGATATTTCTTGACGAAAATGGTGACCGCGAGCTCTCTTGGCCAACAACAACTGTGCACGCCGTCACAGTGCCAGATTTTGATCGTGATTTATTGATTGTCACCGGCGTAGAACCCTCGATGAAATGGCGTACTTTTATCGGAGAGTTACTATCACTTGGCGAGGATCTCGATATCTCATTAGTTGTGTCATTAGGGTCCCTTCTAGCTGATGTGCCACATACGCGTCCAATACCTGTAACACTCTCTGCTGCGAATTCAGGATTGGCGAAGAGATTCGATGTTGAAATGAGTCGCTATGAAGGACCGACCGGAATTCTCGGAGCTTTGCAAGATGGCTGCAATGCTCGAGACCTTGACGCCGTTTCGCTTTGGGCGGCAATACCACATTACGTAGCAACCCCACCGTGTCCAAAAGCAACGCTTGCACTTCTTAATCACCTAGAAGATTTGATTGATATAAACATTCCAGAGGGTGAATTGCCTGATGATGCAAGGGCTTGGGAGCTTGGTGCAACGCAAATTACCCAAGAAGATTCTGAGATCTCGGAATATGTGCAATCGCTTGAGGAATCGAAAGATGCGGCAGAGCTCCCCGAAGCTTCTGGTGAATCGATTGCACGAGAGTTTGAACGATATTTACGCCATCGAGGCGATGACAAGAACCGATAACTTCTCACTTTACTTAGATGGCAACTCCTAGAGAAGCATCGAGGAAGCGTGAGAGTTGTCCGATATCAGAGACCGCTTCCCGCTCTTCAATTTCCAAACTGTGAATTCGGGTCTCTGCCCATCTATCCAGTAATTCGAAAGCTCCTGGAGTATCAAGATCATCGGCTAAACGTTCAGCAATTGCCCGAATCAACGGTTCCACGTCCCCACCGTAAGGACTTGAAAATGCCTGACGCCAAAGCGCAAGACGCTCGCTGCTCTGTTTAAGTAAGGCATCGCTCCATTCGCGATCTGTTCGATAATGACCGGAAAGTAGCGCGATTCTGATAACCAATGGATCCACACCAGAAATCCGCATCACTGAGACAAATTTGAGGTTACCTTTGGATTTGCTCATCTTCTCGCCATCTAATCCAATCATTCCTGCGTGCACGAATCGTTGAGCGAAACTAGTTCCAGTGAGAACTCTTCCCTCAGCGGCGCACATAGTGTGGTGCGGAAAATGCAAATCGCTGCCACCGCCTTGAATAGAAATGGGGGCCGTTAAATATTTAAGCGCAATAGCGGTGCATTCGATATGCCATCCAGGACGTCCAGCACCAAATGGCGATTCCCATGCTGGTTCACCCTTCCGTTCGGCCCGCCAAATTAAACAATCAAGTGGATTTCGTTTTCCCGCCCGTTGAGGGTCGCCGCCTCGCTCAGCGAAGATTGAAATCTGCTCCTCTTGGGTAAGTTGGTTATATGACGAGAAATTCGGATCAGAGGTGACGTCGAAGTAAAGATCGCCTTCGAGTTCATAGACGCAGTTATGGGTCTTAAGTTCATTGATGGCATCAATCACCCAGGGAATGGTTTCAACTGCCCCCATGTAATGTTCCGGCGGCAGTACGCGTAACGCTGTCATGTCATCTCGAAAGAGTGCGATCTGACTTTCGGCTAATTTCTCCCAATCGACGCTATCTCGTTCCGCGCGCTCGAGAAGTGGATCATCGACATCAGTGATGTTCTGCACGTACGTCACAGTTCTGCCGGTAAGACGTAGATATCTATTTATCACATCAAAAGTAAGGTACGTAGCTGCATGTCCGAGGTGAGTAGCGTCGTATGGTGTGATGCCGCAGACGTACATTGACACGGAATTCTCTGTTACCAAATCATTTTCGCCGGTTAGTGAGTTGTGCAACGCTAGTGCAGGAAGCTCGCGCCTCGTGTTTGGCGGAAGGTAAACAGGAGCCCATGATTTCACCGTCAAAGTTTACTCGGATTACTCCCAATTCCTTGCCGGGATTTAGATTGGCGGCCAGGGAATCGCAGGCCATTCATCTGAAGGGGAAGGAAAAACTCGCGCCCGAATCAACCTGTCAATTCTCAGATGAGTTGCCTCGAGTTCTGCTGGGGTCAACATGTCCTTTGCAGTTGCTGCAAAAAGGCCGAAACGTTCATTCAATCTCTGAAGCAGCTCATATTCAGGGCCAGAGAACTCCTCTTCTCGCCATTGCCATAAGACTGTTCGCAACTTATCTTCCTGATGGAAGCAGACGCCATGATCGCAGGCATATAACTGCCCGGTACGTGCAGGAAGTAAGTGTCCTATTTTCCGATCCGTGTTGTTCACGATGGCATCGAAAAGAACCAATTTGCGGAGCGCGTCATCCCGCGATTGCGCTAATTCAATGATGTCGACATTCTCATCGACATCAATCCATTGTTGAACAGCACCTGGCCCATAGGGGCCATCTCGCAAAATCGTCAACGGAACGACATTGAACCCAGCAAATTCACTAAATTGATATGCCGCCACCTCTCGTGCTGCCAAAGTTCCGTCCGGAAAATCCCACAGCGGCCTCTCTCCCGCGACTGGTTTATAGATGATTGAAATTTCCTCGTCGTTATCTCCGACCACGTGGCCGAATAGGGTCGCATTTGACGCATCAACTAGACGGCCAGTTATGTGTATTTCAGCGTTCTCGATAGCCGATCTAGCGTCGATAACCATTTGCCCTCGGACAAACATGACCTTGTGGATCTAATGGTGCACCGCAAAATTGGCATGGCGGACGACCTGCACTAATGAGAGCGAATGAATCAAGGGCGAAGGTAAGCGCAGATTCCATCGTTAGCGTGATCCGAAAAAGTGGAGGTCCGTCCTCGTCATCTTCGATAATCTCGCTCTCTTCGCCTCCTTGAGCTTCGATAATCAATTGTTCAGTCTGCGCATTCCATGTGAGTGACAGAGCGGCAATTCGAAACTCCTCTGAGAATGGTGTCAGCAATTGCGGTAATGGTCGGTTACCTCGCTTAAAGTCCTGTGCTTTGCCCATCTTCAGCTCTTTAAACAAGGCAACAATCCGCTCGGCCAATATCGCCAATTGGCTTTTCTCGAGAGCGACTGAAATGTTTCGTCTACCGTCTATAGCTTGGAGATAGAAAGTTCGCTCCCCCGGCATGCCAACAGTTCCCGATATAAAGCGCTCGGGGAAGGAAAATTCGTGAACTTCACGCATCGTCAATGACTCTTCTCTGTAGATCCTGATGTTGCTAGCGGCTGCTTCTGAGAGGCGCTCTCGCCACCTAGGGTGGCTGGCGCAGCGGCTGTTACTAAATTTCCAATTTTCTGATCTGACCTATTAAATTGCACTAGTCGCGTTTTCTCGTCAGCGAAATATGCGATTGAGATCGAAGCTGGCTCAACCACTAGAGATTGAAAATTAACAAACTCTATTTTCAGCACATGTGCGAGAAGAAACTTGATGATATCGCCATGGCTCACCACAATGTAATTGCCACCAGCATTGGCCAGCTCACTCAAATGGGTGAAGAAATCAGTTACCCGATCCCAAACATCGATAAATCTTTCACCATTAGGAAAGGTAACGAGAGCAGGATTGTTTTGAACATCGATCCATAATTTCTCGAGAGCAAGTTCCTCTAAAGAGCGCCCACTCCACATCCCATAATCAGGTTCGATAATTCGTGGCTCACTATGGACGACCACATCTTGTCCAAATTTGGAGAGCCATGGGGTGATGGTTTCGATACAACGTTCCAGTGGGCTGACAAATACGCGATCGATGGGTAGCGCGCCGAGGGTGTCTGCCAGTGTTTTGCTCTGTTCGATGCCTGTCGGATCAAGGCGGATGCCTGGGCTCTGTCCGGCCAAAACGTTTGCAGCATTGGCAGTACTGCGCGCGTGGCGAATGAGAATTACCGTGCCCAATGTGCTCCCCCTAGTTACTCTCCCACCTAGAGGTTAGCGAAGATAGTGAGGAACTGCAGTCGATGGAGATTCGTCAGCTAGGTAGGAGCGGGTTGCGCGTGTCGGCGCTCGGTCTTGGCACGATGACCTGGGGGCGGGATACCGACGAGCATGAAGCTGCAGAGCAACTCCGTGCATTCCTTGATTACGGCGGTTCCTTAATTGATACCGCGGCGATATTCGGCGATGGTGATAGCGAGCGCGTCATCGGCGGCCTGCTCAATACGCTCACACCACGCGATCAAGTTGTCCTGGCAAGCAAAGGTGGCATGACAACAACAGGGGTCAACAATTCACGAGGGAATCTCTTGAAAGATCTCGATGAATCACTGAAAAGATTACGAACCGATTATCTCGATATCTGGATGGTGCAGCGCTGGGATGAGAGTGTTCCGCTCGAAGAGACTTTGACAGCGCTAGAGCTGGCGGTATCTAGCGGTCGCGTTCGTTATATAGGTATCTCCAATTTTTCAGGATGGCAAACTGCTCGAGCATTCACACTCTTGGAACGTTCAATCCCGCTCTCCATTACGCAGAACGAATACTCACTATTGAACCGAAGCGCTGAGTCAGAAGTTCTCCCTTGTGCAGCTGAGGTCGGACTCGGAGTCCTCGCCTGGTCTCCACTTGGACGTGGCGTGCTTACTGGCAAATACCTCAACGGCGTTCCAGCAGATTCTCGCGGAGCCAGTCCGCATCTAGGTCCATTCGTTTCGCCGTACCTGGAGCCTCGTGCGCGACAAATCGTGCAAGCGGTATCGATGGCCGCTGATGGATTGGGTTCTGCACCATTGGAAATCGCACTTGCCTGGGTTCGCGATGCACCAGGGATTTCTAGCGCCATAGTTGGGGCGCGAAGCGCTGCACAATTACGCGGCATCTTGCGCGTAGATGAAATCGAGTTGCCTGCTGTGGTGCGCAGCGCACTAGACGATGTGAGCGCCCAGTGATTACTTACGAGTACCACTTACTACGGGTTCCTCGGGGAACAAAGAAGAGCGCAGTACAAAAAATGCTCGCTGAGTTTGCTGAGCGAGATCGCTGGATCTTGGATCGTGTGCGTATTTATCCCGATGGTCGCCATCTAGTTCAACTTAAGCGCAAGGTTTGGCGCCCAGATCTCGAATTCGAGCAATTACCTCCGCTTTAGCAGTGAAAAAATGAGCGCCTTTGCGCTAGGCGCGCTGCAAGAACCGATCGAGAGCTTCAACTCCAAAATGAATTGCTGAAACCGGTACTCGTTCGTTGATTCCGTGAAATAACGCCATAAAATCTAGTTCCGGTGGCAATTTCAAAGGCGAAAACCCATAGCCTGCTATACCAAGCTTGGACAAACCCTTGTTATCGGTTCCTCCGCTCATCACGTAGGGAACTGGAATACCTTCAGGATCGCAATCTTTAATGGCGGCACACATTGCATCTACCAACTCGCCCGTGAAAGGCAGTTCAAGCGCCACATCATGAATGATTGGTTTCACTGTGATGTCTGACCCAGCCAGTTCGCGAATCGTCTCAAGGAATTCCTCTTCGTAACCTGGGAGAAATCTGCCATCAATTACTGCGCGCGCATGTTGTGGGATGACATTCTCTTTATACCCTGCCTCCAACATTGTCGGATTCGCGGTGTTCTGAGTAGTTGCGCCGATCATGCGAGCCATCGAACCTAGTTCAGCAACGATTGGTGCTGGATTTTTCTCGTCAAATTCCTTTCCAAGGGTTCGAGCGACAGTTGAAAGGAAAAGGCGCAGCGTCTGAGTGATCCGGATCGGCCACTGGTGAGAACCGATTCGTGAAACTGCTTGAGCCAGCGCCGTGACTGCATTCTCTTTATTAACCATAGAACCGTGACCGGCGGTGCCTTCAGCCGATAACTCCATCCAGTACATACCTTTTTCAGAAGTTTCTACGAGGTATAGACGTTTACCATTGCTCAAAGTGGCGGAGAAACCACCCACTTCAGAAATTGCTTCGGAGCACCCGGCAAAAGCTTCGGGATGATTCTTAACTATCCAATTAACGCCATAAGTTCCGCCCGCTTCTTCATCGGCGAAGAACGCAAGGACTACATCACGTTCTGGAACATAACCACGCCGATGCCAATCTCTCGCGATTGCAAGGATCATCGCATCCATATCTTTCATATCAACTGCCCCGCGACCCCAAATTTCACCATCAAGAATTTCACCGGACCATGGGTCCAATTTCCAATCGTTCGCATCAGCTGGGACCGTATCGAGGTGGCCATGAAGTACCAATCCCGGACGAGAACTATCTCTGCCTTTGATTCGCGCTACTACGCTTACGCGAGTTGGTGCTGCGTAGTAGAGCACAGGGTCTAAACCGCAGCTTTTTAGATACTCGGCAACGTATTGCGCAGCTGCGAGTTCATCCCCTTTGCCACCCCCATGGTTGACGCTGGGAATTCGGATCAGTTCTTGGCATAGGCGCACAGCCTCCGCGCCTAACTCTGCATAATCGGTCTGCCGCATACCGTTATCTTCCTACAGTTCCATAGGAATTTCTTCGATTGAATGAACTTTCTCGCTGCCACATAGCGGTAAATAGAGCGGACTAGAGCGGACTAGAGCGGTTTGTTGGCGCACCGACGCGTTGGTAGGCTATCGACTTGCGCTGCTCTCCTCGAGAGTGGTTCACCTCGTCCGGGTGGCGGAATTGGCAGACGCGCTAGCTTGAGGTGCTAGTGCCCGAAAG
>CAZZFG010000002.1:0-19030 GCA_964653345.1 uncultured Bifidobacterium sp.
CCTAGACTAACGGAATCAGAATCCGCTGGGCTGCCAGTTACCCCATACCCCACTAAAGAGCGCTTAAGGATACCTGCTCATCGCCTCTGGATTAAATCGAATTAAATCGCTGCAAGTCTGGCCAATACCCGCTCTCTACCGAGGATTTCCATCGATTCAAAGAGCGGCGGTGAGATGTGGCTGCCGGTGATGGCAACGCGAATGGCGCTAAAAGCAAGGCGTGGCTTAAGCCCCATCTGCTCGATCAGCGTTGCGCGCAGTGCGCCATCGATAGCCTCATGGCTCCACGTGGCGAGCGCAGTGAGCACCTCTAGCGCCTTTGCGATGATTTGCTTTGCATCTCCATCGAGATATTTTGCTACCGATTCTGGATCTAAATCGACCTTCTCAGTGAAAAGAAAAGCCAGCATCCCTGGAACTTCGGAGAGTTTAATGAGTCGCTCTTGAATAATTGGTAACGCTTGTCGCACAACGTGCTCTTGCTGATCAGTTATCGGAGTCGACACAACTTTTGCTCTCTGCAAGAAGGGCAGAGACCACGTATAAAAGTCATCAAGTGTGAGAGCTCGAATCTTATCGCCATTGATGTTCTCAAGCTTTTTCATATCGAACCGAGCTGGATTCGAGTTCACGCGCTCGATAGTGAAAAGTTCTGTCAATTCTTTGAGAGTGAGATTCTCTCGATCATCTCCTGGCGACCATCCAAGTAGCGCGAGATAGTTGCAAATCGCTTCTGGCAGAAAACCTTGTTCGCGATACCACGCAATCGACGTTTCGCCATTGCGCTTTGAGAGTTTTGCATTATCTGTTCCCATGACAAACGGAAGATGTGCGAAGAGCGGATAATCCTCTTCTTTTACTCCCATCGCTTGGTAGACCCGTATCTGGCGCGGAGTCGATGAGAGTAAATCTTCTCCGCGTAAAACGTGCGTCACTTCCATCAAGACATCATCAACAGCTACCGCAAGCGTGTATAGCGGTGAACCATCTGCACGTACCAACACAAAATCCGGCACGAAGTTGTGATCGAATGTGCACTCCCCACGAATAACATCCGTGAAAGTTGTACTCCCTTCAGGCATCCGCATCCGAATGACAGGTTCGCGTCCCTCTGCTTGATACCGCGCGAGATCGTCATCGCTAATCGAACGGCACTTTCCGTCATATCCGGGCGCCTGGCCAGATTCTTTTTGAGCTTCGCGTCGCGCCTCTAACTCTTCAGGGGTGCAATAGCAATGGTAAGCATCGCCTTGTTTGATAAATCGATCAGCCCATTCGCTGTAAATATCGAGTCGCTGTGATTGTAGGTACGGTCCGTGTGGGCCACCTACCTCTGGTCCCTCATCCCAATTCAACCCAAGCCATTTCAATGTGTCGATTGCAGCGGCGATATATTCATCGGTCACACGACTGCGATCGGTATCTTCGATGCGAAAGAGAAAAATTCCACCGGTGTGACGCGCATATGCCCAATCAAAGAGGGCGGTTCGAATATTCCCTACATGCAGATCGCCCGTTGGAGAAGGTGCGAACCGAACCTTTATTGGTCGATTACCCATGAGATACCGCTCGATTCTCTAGCGTTCCGATACCTTCGATGGAGATAGCGACCGTGCTGCCGACAGGTATAACGCCTACACCTGCTGGAGTACCGGTAAGAATTACATCACCTGGTAGCAACGTATAAACTTGAGAAACAAAGGTGATGATGGTTGGTATATCAAAAATCATCGAAGACGTTCGGTCGCTTTGTCGAAGTTCGCCATCAACTGATGCCGAAATTGCTAGGTCGCTTGGGTCGATCTCCGTTTCAATCCACGGTCCGAGCGGGCAAAAGGTATCGAAACCTTTTGCTCGCGACCATTGACCATCAACTTTCTGGAGATCTCGAGCAGTCACATCGTTGGCGATTGTGTACCCGAAAATAACGTCCTTTACGCGCTCTTTTGGCACATCCTTACAAATCTTCCCAATGACAACAGCGAGCTCGGCCTCGTGATCGACTTTCTTACTCATAGCTGGCCACACGATCGCATCGTCGGGTCCGATGACCGAGGTGTTCGGCTTGATGAAGAGCACTGGTTGCTCAGGAACTGCGCTATCCATCTCTTTCGCATGGTCTGCATAATTTTTGCCAACACAGACAACCTTGCTCCTTGGAATGACGGGAGCGAGCAGCTTCACTTTATTTAACGCCACCTTCTCGCCAGTTTTGATGATTCCTGAGTAGAGCGGGTCACCACTAAGAATCTCAATCTCATCGCCGGATACCACGCCAAAAAGTGGCGAGGCAGAGATTTCCTGAGGAGGGGTAAAACGCGCAATCCGCATTCTCTAATTCTATCGGTTAAAGAGCCTGAGCAGACCCATCCGCAGTCACATGCCAAACCTTCGAATTCTTCGAGATTTCCCGAACATTTGCTAGCGAGATTTCATTTGGCCGCTCTCCGACAACAACGGCGGCTTCGATAACTTCCGCACCACTTGATAGCGCCATTGCAAGAGCAACTTGTAGTGCATCTAGTTTGAGCGTGGCAAGAGCAATTGAATTGCCTACATGAGTGCGTCCGGTGCCATCTCGCAGCGCTGCGCTTTGCAGCACCTTGTTACGCTGCATTGCAGCGCTCGCAAGAGTAAATAACTTCTGATCCTCACTGTTGGTCAGTGTTCCCGGTGTTCCCGGTGTGCCCGGTGTGCTCATTGCTCTCACTCCCCTCGTTTTCAATCAAAACCGTTCCCACGCGCTTCCTACGGCCAATTGGCCGCTCAGCGGTAAAGCGCCACGACCCAATTGTAATCTCACTTCCTGGAATCGGAACTTGGCCAATATGTTTTCCCAGTAAGCCGCCAAGAGTATCTACCGACTCTTTATCCTCGTAAGCAAAAGTAATTCCTAATTCACTTTCAAGATCTTCAAGATGAATTCGTGCCCGAGCTCGATACTTATTCTTGCTCAGTTGTTCCAGCTGCTCATCTTCATCATCATCGAATTCATCAGAGATCTCTCCGACAATCTCCTCCAGGATGTCTTCGATAGTAACCAATCCTGCGGTTCCACCATATTCATCGACCACAATCGCGAGGTGAATCTGCTCGGATTGCATTTCCTTGAGTAATTCGTCTGCCATTTTGTTTTCCGGTACGAAGTTTGCCGGACGCATTAGCTCTTCTACTCGCTCAGTCTGCTCTGCCTCGCGATAATCGTGGCTGCGTTTTGCCAGATCTTTGATGTACGCAATTCCAATGATGTCATCAAGGTTTTCGCCAATGACGGGAATCCGAGAATAGCCGGATCGAAGTGCGAGCGAGAGAGCTTGTCTTAATGTCTTGCCCCGCTCTATGTACACCATTTCCGTACGAGGAACCATAACCTCACGCACTAATGTGTCGCCGAGTTCAAAGACTGAGTGAATCATTTCGTGTTCATCTTCTTCGACGAACCCTCGCTCGCGCGCTTGATCAACCAAGTCTCGAAATTCCGCTTCAGTTGCGAATGGACCTTGTTTGAAGCCTTTACCTGGAGTGATTGCATTACCAATACCGATGAGAAGGCGCGTTACTGGTGAGAGCACTCGCGCCAGTAACACTGCAATAACGGCGCCAGGTAGCGCCCATTTCTCAGGATGCTGGCGACCTAAAGTGCGCGGACCAACGCCAACGAGAACATATGAGGCGACAACCATGATGAATACGGTGAGCGCGAGCGCTTCGCGTTGATTTTGCAGTTGATTGAGCGCAATCTGTGCCACAAGTGCGGCTGCACCAAATTCGGCGATCTTGCGAACAAGGAGCACGACATTAAGAAAGCGCGATGGATCACTGGAGAATTTCACGAGCGCGCGTGAACCACGACTCTTTGTCGCGCTCTCATTCTCGACAAAGACTCGGGAGAGATTGCTGAGCGCGCTCTCGGTACCTGCCAGAAAGCCAGCGAAGAATAAAAGGAAGAGAATCAGAATCAATTCGGCAAAGCTCATCGACTTGCCTTCCATTCCGAGATGATCTGAGTTTGTAAACCAAACATCTCAATCTCGTCTGCTTTCTCAGCATGGTCATAACCCATGAGATGAAGGATTCCGTGTACAAGAAGGATCTGCAGTTCATCAATTGTGTTGTGCGCTGCGGCTACCGCCTGGCGCTGTGCTACTGCCGGGCAAATGACGACATCGCCAAGGGTTCCCTCTCCGTCAATTAGTGGCTGCCCAGGGCGCAATTGGTCGATAGGAAACGAAAGCACATCAGTAGGGCCTTCTTCATCCATCCATTCCATATGAAGTCGTTCCATCTCGTCCTCAGTTACGGCGAGGATAGAAAGCTCCGCGGCTTCATCAATCTTCATAAATCGCATGGCGTACGAGGCTAGTGAGAGTAACTCGCTTTCCGGGCACTCAAACTCAGTTTCATTCTCGAAAAGAATGGGCACTTATCGATCCTTGTGTAACGGCCGTGGGCGCGCTGCATTGTTCTGCTCATCGAATCGCTCATATGCCTCAACAATGTCAGCGACAATCTTATGGCGAACCACATCTTCACTTGTAAGCTCAATGAATTCTAGATCGGTTACTTTTCCTAAAATTTCACGAACGACTTTCAGCCCTGACTTGATGCCACTTGGTAGATCGACCTGGGTGATATCTCCAGTGATCACCATCTTGGACCCAAAACCCAAGCGAGTGAGGAACATCTTCATTTGCTCGGGTGAAGTGTTCTGTGCTTCATCGAGGATAATGAATGAATCGTTGAGTGTTCGACCGCGCATGTAGGCAAGTGGCGCAATTTCGATTGTGCCGTTTGCAACGAGTTTAGGGATTGAATCTGGATCCATCATGTCGTGTAGAGCATCAAACAATGGACGAAGATAAGGATCGATTTTCTCATGCAGGGTTCCAGGTAAGAATCCAAGTCGCTCGCCAGCTTCAACCGCTGGTCGAGTGAGAATTATTCGACTTACTTGCTTACTCTGCAGAGCTTGAACCGCTTTGGCCACAGCAAGATAGGTTTTTCCACTTCCAGCTGGACCGATTCCAAAAATGATGGTGTTTCTATCGATGGCATCGACATAATGTTTCTGGTTAAGAGTCTTAGGTCGGATTGTTCGCCCGCGAGTATTGAGAATATTTAACGAAAGCACTTCGCCAGGAAGTGAATTGCCGCGGAGCATTTTCAGACTTTGCTCTAACCCCTGAGGCGTTACCTCTTGCCCGCGCTCCACTAACAGCACAAGTTGCGCAAGTAACTTTTCAAAAGCATCAAGATCTTTTCGCTCACCACGGGCTTGGACTTCGTTGCCGCGAACTGTGATATCAAGGGTAGGGAATGCGCGTTCAATAGCGCGAAGATTGGCATCTGCTGGGCCAAAGAGGGCGACCGACGAGAGCTCTTTGGGTAACGAATGAGTGACTTTTTCCATTGCTATCAGTCTAGCCTGGCGGCCAGCTCAGCGGCCTGCCAGAAATAAGGTGCAGGTGCGCGTGAAAGACGCTCTGCCCGGCTTCAGCCCCCGTATTGAAAACCAACCGATAGTCAGAGAGCCCTGCGCTTGCTGTGAGGGTGTCGACGAGCGCGAAAATAGCCGCCATCGCCTCTGGTTCACTTCGATGGAGCGCAATCGCGTTCGCTTCGTGACGTCGTGGCAGAATCAAATAATGAATAGGTGCCACCGGAGAAATATCGGCGATTGCGATTGCATCGGCATTTGATGCTAAGTGCGGCGAAGGAATCTCGCCAGAAATGATTTTACAAAAGATACAATCATTGACAGCAACGTTCACGTCTTCCCCGATCTCTCTGCGATCTCGCCAGTTACCAGTTACCAGTTAACGCGTGGATCGCACCCATAGCAAGAGCGCCGGCAAGATCAGCGCGAATTACAGGGTCGCCTAAACAGACTGCTTCGGCCCCTGCATTTACAAGCTCTCCAAGCTCATCCTCTGTTAATCCACCCTCGGGGCCAACTATGACAAGCACTTCACGGCACTTCTCCAGCCCAGAAATGGTAGTTAACTTCGCTTTAGCACTTTCGTGCAACGCAATCACCTTTTCATATCGAGAGAAGTTCTTGCTGAGCTCATGCAATTCCATTTTTGGGAGCAGATTTGGAATTCGTGAGCGCCGTGACTGCTTGGCCGCAGCGCGAATCACTTCTTGCCATTTCTCACTCTTGTCAGCCGCACCAATGGAGCGAAACGCGCGCCAAGGAATAATCGAGTCGACACCTGCTTGGACGAGTTGATCTAAGGCAGCCTTCTGGTTATCACCTTTGAGGAGCGCTTGTGCAACGGTAATGGCTACTACATTTGCGTGATCAACTCCGTGCTTTGTGACAGAAATCGTCAACGATTCTTTGGCTACGGAATTGATTTCTCCTTCAACCCAATTGCCGAGACCATCTGCTAGGCGAATAACTTCGCCAGTGCGCACACGCAGCACCGAAATCGCATGACGCGCCTCAAGGCCGTCGAGAGTTATCGTGTCTTTTTTTATTTCTTCTGGAGAGGTAAAAAATAAGGTGTACACCTCTAACGACCGAGCGCATCTTTGAGTCGCGAGAAGAAGCCAGTCTCACCGCCTTGAGTGTTGCTCACTGCAACTCGCTCTTTGTCACCTCGAAGATCTGCAAAAGAACGTAGTAGCTGCGCCTCTTGATCAGAGAGCTTGGTTGGTATGACCACTTCAACATGAACGAAAAGGTCTCCACGTCCTGCTCCGCGAAGTCTTGTTACGCCTTTACCTCGAACTGGAATAGTGGTGCCGCTCTGCGTTCCTTGCGGGATGGGAATTTGCAGAATTCCATCCAAGCTCTCTATTTCAACCGTAATACCAAGCGCTGCATCGACCATTGAAATAGCCAATGGTGAGTGAAGGTCATCACCGTCACGAACGAGAGTTTCGTGGCTTGCCACATGTACTTCGACATAGAGATCTCCGCTTGGCCCCCCTCCTGGGCCAACCTCTCCTTTGCCAGAGAGTTGGATGCGATTGCCATCATCGATACCCGCTGGAACATCTATTTTTAAGGTCGAACGAGAGCGCACTCGCCCATCGCCGGCGCACTCACCACATGGCTCTTTGATTGTTGTTCCGAAGCCTTGGCAATTAGCGCACGGTCGAGAGGTCATCATCTGACCAAGAATGGAACGTGTGACCTGCTGTACCTCGCCGCGACCGCGGCAAAGTTCGCATGTCGTTGGTGAACTTCCCGGCGCACAACCAGTTCCCGTGCAAACCTCGCATGTCACTGCAGTTTCAACCGTCAACTCTCGCTCAGCTCCGAAAGCTGCTTCTTCAAGAGTGAGATCGATGCGAATCAACGCATCTTGTCCGCGCCGAACTCGTGCGCGAGGACCGCGTGATCCACCACCGCCAAAGAAAGCATCCATGATGTCGCCGAAACCAAAACCACCAGCAAAACCGCCGTCGCCACCCATGTCATAGCTACGCCGTTTATCTGGATCACTCAAAATCTCATATGCGTGCGTAACTTCTTTGAATCGCTCCTGAGATTTGGGGTCGGGGTTCACATCAGGATGGAGTTCACGTGCCAACTTTCGATACGCGCGTTTGATTTCTTCTGCAGAAGCTTCGCGAGATAAACCCAGTGCAGAATAATGCTCGTTAGCCATCAAATCTCCTCTTGCAAGAATCTACTGACATAGCGTGCCACCGCACTTACCGCGCCCATTGAAGTTGGGTAATCCATTCGCGTTGGCCCAATAATGCCTAGCGTCGCGACTGCATCCCCAGTTGGCCCATATCCAGTTGTGATTACGCTTGTCGAATGTAACTTTTTATTCTCTTGTTCATGCCCAATTTTGACTTTCATTTCGTCGACTGCTTCACCCAAGAGACGAAGTAGGACCACCTGCTCCTCTAAAGCTTCAAGTACCGGATGAACGCTCTCGTTAAAGTCAGGAGCGTGGCGAGCGAGATTGGATGTACCAGATACAACAACCCGTTCCTCACTCTTTTCTATCGCCATTTCGAGGATCACTGCAATGACCTGGCGAATATTTGTCGCCGCACTCGCAGCAAACTCATCGGCAAAGCCTTTGAGTATCTCTGGAAGCGCCGCTAACTTTTTACCAACTGATCGGGCGTTGAGCCTACTTCGCAAAGTATTGAGTTCGCTCTCGTCCATATCTTGCGGCAAATCGAGAATTCGTTGTTCAACCCGTCCGGTATCAGCAATCAACACCAACATCAATCGATTGGGCGCAAGTGCTAACACTTCAATATGTCGGACTGCTGAGCGAGTTAAGGATGGATACTGCACAATGGCCACTTGATGAGTGACTTGTGAAAGTAACCGCACAGTGCGCGCGACAACATCATCGAGATCAACAGCGCCTTCGAGGAACTTATCGATTGCACGTCGCTCTGGTGCTGAGAGCGGCTTCACTGTTGAGAGGCGGTCGACGAAGACTCGATACCCTAAATCTGTCGGGATTCGTCCCGCACTTGTGTGCGGCTGGATGATGAGCCCTTCATCTTCAAGGGCTGCCATCTCGTTTCGAATAGTTGCTGGCGAAATGCTCAAGCTATGGCGTGCGGCAAGTACTTTCGACCCTACTGGCTCGTTGGTGGCGACGTAGTCCTCAACGATGGCACGCAGAATTTCCATCCGCCGCTCCATGGAGTACCCCCTACCCAATTCTTTTGGCTTGGCACTTGAGGCGCCTGAGTGCCAATTTTAGGGGGAAAGCTAGATAGTTACGAGCGCAACTGAAGCGACCGTCAGCAGGATAAATGCTGGCAAGCCAGAGGCTGCCTTTCCGGCGCGGAAGTGAAGAATCAACGCCACTGCCATCGTGCACCAGACCCCGACCAGGGATAACCATTGAATAGCGTTGGTAAACCAGGAATCGTAGAGACCAATCACTAAGCCGAGCGCAAGCAGAACTTCAAAGAAACCAACAACACGTGCGATGCCATCAGGCACCTTAACCTCGCGCGTACCCGAGAGCCCTTTCTCGTTGCCGCTAGCTTTCGATATTCCAGAGAGTAAGAAGATAAGCGCAAGTAAGCCAGTAAGAACGAGATTTAGAGTATGCATAGCCCCATGGTAGCGAAGGTCACTGCGAAAGCACTTCTCTGACGATTTGATCTGCAAGAAGTCGCCCCTCTAGCGAGAGCACTCCGCGACCGCTGCGCCATTGCTCAGCAAGAAACAGACCACGCTGATAAAAACCATCAAGCACTGCGCGCTGCGCATTGGTAAAGGCGGAGAGCGCCACGCCCTCGCGCATTCTAATTCGCAACATCACGCTCTCAGTTATCTTGTCATCTTCGGTGAGGAATTCATTCCCTGCAGATGGCGACTTTCCCTCTACCAGTGCGTCGAGGTATGTCTTGGGGTGTTTTTGGTTCCACCACCGCTGACCTGATACATGCGAGTGCGCTCCTGCACCCAGACCCCACCAATCGCCACTTTCCCAATACATCTGATTATGTCTGCACTCATGTCCAGGTTTAGCCCAGTTACTCAGTTCGTACCAAGGAAACCCTGCACCAGACATGCGAGCATCGATAAGTGCATATTTCTCTGCAGTCTCATCATCATTTGGCATCACTACATCGCCTCGTCGAACTGCTGCACCAAATTTAGTGCCTTGCTCGACAATCAATGCGTAAGCGCTGATGTGATCAATAGGAAGGCTAAGCGCGAAATCAACGCTCTCTGCAAAGTCGGTAATGCTCTCACCAGGAGTCCCGTAAATCAGATCTACGCTAATCGAATCAAAGCCGGCACTCTTTGCACTGTGGACCACTTCGCTCACCCGCGCCGAATCGTGAGTCCGATCAAGAACCTGTAAAACGTGAGATTTGATCGACTGCACACCGAATGAGATCCGGTTAAAACCCACTTCACGAAGTTGACCCAGTGATGCTTTGTTCACTGAGTCTGGATTAGCTTCGGTGGTAACCTCGCAATCTTCTGTCACTTCAAATCGAGCTTCAATCGCCCTAAGCACGCGAGCAAGTTGATCTGCAGGTAATAGAGTTGGAGTGCCGCCGCCAAAAAAAATCGTGCTCACTTTGCGCGTGTTCAAACCAGTGGCAGCATGTTCCAACTCTCTAATAAGTCCATCGATATATCCTTCAGAGACGCTTGCGACAGAATCAACGCCAGCGCGTAACTCCGAGGGCGTGTAGGTATTGAAATCACAATAGCCACAGCGCTTTACGCAGTAAGGAATATGGATGTAAAAGGAATGTGTCAGTGGCGAGGCCACCGCGCTCACTTCTTACCCTTAGCCTTCTCGGCCTCTTCAGTTGTTGAAAGCGCTGCGATAAATGCCTCTTGCGGCACTTCAACGCGCCCGACCATCTTCATCCGCTTCTTGCCTTCTTTTTGTTTCTCGAGAAGTTTTCGCTTACGGGTGATGTCACCGCCGTAACACTTAGCAAGAACATCCTTGCGAATTGCTCGAATATTTTCACGCGCAATAATGCGAGCTCCGATAGCAGCCTGAATTGGCACTTCGAATTGTTGACGTGGAATGAGCTCTCGTAGTTTGCCGGTCATCATCACGCCATAGGCGTAGGCCTTCTCCTTGTGAATGACTGCGCTAAATGCATCTACTTTCTCACCTTGCAACAGGATGTCGACCTTCACCAGATCCCCTGGCGCTTCACCGATTGGTTCATAATCGAGTGAGGCGTAGCCGCGAGTGCGTGACTTTAAGTTATCAAAGAAGTCGAAGACGATTTCACCAAGTGGCAAGGTGTAGCGAATTTCGACGCGATCCTCGGATAGGTAATCCATTCCCTGCAGCACGCCGCGACGTCCCTGGCACAACTCCATAATCGAACCAATAAATTCACTTGGCGCAAGGATCGTTGCGCGAACAATAGGTTCACGAACTTCGGCAATCTTCCCCTCGGGGAATTCACTCGGGTTTGTGACTTCAACTTCACGACCGTCTTCAAGCGTTAAGTGATACACCACGTTGGGCGCAGTTGAGATGAGCGAGAGATTTGCCTCGCGTTCTAGCCGCTCACGCACAATTTCCATGTGCAGCAAACCAAGGAATCCGCAACGGAATCCGAAACCAAGTGCGGCAGATGTCTCTGGCTCAAAAACGAGAGCAGCATCATTGAGCTGGAGTTTTTCGAGCGCTTCTCGAAGCGTTGGATACTCCGAAGCATCGAGAGGATAAAGACCAGAGAAGACCATCGGAATCGGATCTTTATATCCGGCAAGGGCAATCTGAGCCGGCTTATTTGCAGTTGTGACAGTATCTCCAACGCGCGACTGGCGAACATCTTTCACGCCGGTGATCAGATACCCCACTTCACCCACGCCAAGACCTTTACTGGAAATTGGTTCTGGTGAGATGACGCCAACTTCGAGCATCTCATGCTTGATTCCTGTTGAGAACATTTGAATCTGATCGTGCTCGCGGAGGCGACCATCAACTACTCGCACATAGGTGACCACGCCGCGATAGACGTCATATACCGAGTCGAAAATTAACGCACGCGCAGGCGCGTTGGCATCTCCCACAGGAGCTGGGATACGGCGCACGATCTCATCGAGGAGATGGTCTACACCTACTCCTGTCTTTCCAGAGACTTTGATGCAATCACTTGGATCGCACCCGATAAGTCGCGCTAACTCATCTGCGAACTTCTCTGGTTGCGCCGCAGGAAGGTCGATTTTATTAAGAACAGGAATGATGGTGAGGTCGTTCTCCATCGCAAGATATAGGTTCGCAAGCGTCTGCGCTTCGATGCCTTGAGCGCAATCCACAAGTAAGACTGCGCCTTCACAGGCAGCAAGTGATCGTGAGACCTCGTATGTGAAGTCCACGTGTCCAGGCGTATCAATCATGTTGAGGATGTAATCGGTCCCATCTGTCTGCCATGGCAGGCGAACAGCTTGGGATTTAATAGTGATGCCGCGTTCGCGTTCGATATCCATGCGGTCTAGATATTGTGCGCGCATATTTCGCGCTTCAACAACGCCTGTGATGCCAAGCATGCGATCGGCAAGAGTTGATTTGCCATGATCGATATGCGCGATGATGGAGAAGTTGCGGATGATCGCTGGATTGGTGTCAGCGGGTTGTGGTGCGCTACTTAAAGGGATGGCAGGCATTTATGCCGCACTTGTTTTCGTTATCGAGCTGAAGATGAAGATGCAGCCTTAGCCATCGCTGACTTCTTATTCGCTGCTTGATTTTTGTGGATGACGCCCTTGGCGACCGCGACATCTAGGGCGCGCGAAGCGGCGCGAAGCTCTTTGGTCACTACAGCGGCATCCCCAGCAGTAACGGCATCACGGAAGCGGCGGATTGCGGTCTTGATCGAGGAGCGAACAGCCTTGTTGCGCTCTTGCGCCTTCGCGTTGGTCTTGATCCGCTTGATCTGCGACTTGATGTTTGCCATAAAACTCTGGGTCTCTTCTCTTAGCTCTCAGAGATAGGTATCTATCTCTAAATGGCCGGGGTGGCCGTTCATAGGGGTAGGAGGGTATCAGGAGGGAAGTTGCCGGCTCAAACTGAGCGAGCAGCAGCCACGGCCATCAGGGCCTGTTCGCATGCAAAAGCAGAGTCACTGCCGCCACCTTTGACCTGGGAATCGGCATGAGCGATGGCGCTAATTGCTGCGGTGATCCCCGCCCCGCTCCATCCGTTCAACTGGCGGCGAGCTTTATCGACCTGCCAGGGCGCCATGCCCAAGACTGGGGCTAATTCAGCAGCTCGCGCAGAGCGTGGCGCCGAACCTACCTTCGCAAGCGTGCGCAATGAAGAGGCGAGCGAATTCACAATGACCACCGGATCTACGCCAGTATCCAGGGCTTGGCGAAGAGTGACGAGCGCTTGCCCCAACGAGCTCTCAAGGATCGCATCGGCAACGGCAAATGATGTCGTCTCCACTCGACCAGCAAAGAGCGCATTCACATCTTTAACTTCAATAGTTCCTGTTGTGTCGCTTAGTAGCTGGTGGAGCGAGCTGATCATTTCGCGCGCTTCACTTCCGGATGCATCAACAAGCGCACGAGCCGCATCATTACTTATCTTTCTGCCGCGATCGAGCGCCTCTGCTTTTACCAATTCAATTTTCTCGCCATCCTTTTTGATGGCATCACATGCAATGAGATTAACTTTTATCTTTTTCAATTTATCAATGAAGGCTTTTCCTTTTACTCCCCCCGGATGAACTAGCACTAATGTGATATCCGAGGGCTGATCTGCGAGAAAACGAATAATTTCTTCTTGAGCTTCTTCAGGAATATCTTGTAACTCTCGAACAACAACAAGCCGTTCCTCGCCAAATAGTGATGGCGCCGTTGCATGTGAGAAATCACCCGGTTCCAAATCTCCGCCATCGAGTACATTCTTCTCTGCGGTTGGGTTCTCTCGCTCAATGGCTCGAAGGGCGCGATCGGAGAGAACCTCTTCGCTACCAAAGAGCAGATAGCTCTTCACGAGGCCCCCCTCTCACTTTTTACTCCGGTTTCGCTGATGCAATAACGGAACAATCACAGCGCCCAAGGCGAAGCCGGTTGCGCTACGACGATGAGATTACCTGCTCGACCCGCCAGCGCAAGGCTCCGCTTGGCATCTGTACGGTAAATCGTTCCGAAACGTCCATACAGCGCCAGAGCGCTCTGCGTCGGATGACCATAGGGATTGCCTGCACCAACACTGATGAAGGTGGCGCGTGGTTGTAGCAGCGCGACCAGATCAGGATTCTGGAGCGATGATCCATGGTGGGTAGCTTTCATCAAATCAATTGGTGCCCCATCCCAAATATCGCGAGCTCGAAAACGTTTGAGCGCTTCAAGCGCCCGGGCTTGACCCTCCAATTCAAGATCCCCCGCGGCAAAGAAAGTCATCCCATGCGCAGTACCAATTATCGAAATGCTTGAATCATTAGGAGACGAGTGTGCGGCGGCTGCAACTACTTCGATGGCCAGGTGCTCACTCACGAATCTGGCGCCGACTTGAGGTGAGCTGCCGCTTATTCCATGTAACAGATCCTCGGTACGACGTGCCTCGTCGGCGGGTTCATTCGTGAGTGAAGTCCAGACTAAATCGACTCGTCGTCCTCTAAGCGCTCCAGAAAGTCCTGAGACATGATCGGCGTGAAAATGAGTAAGTAGAAGTAGCTCAATCCGCTTTACTTCTAACAACGTCAAACAGCGGTCAATCGCATCAGGCTCTGGACCGACATCAATGACTACTGCACGATTTTGGGTGGTACGGATTATGAGCGCATCACCCTGGCCGACATCACATTGAAAAAAACTCCAGTCTGCGGGAATCCACGAGTTTGAGATCGGTCTCACCGTGAGCGCGATTTCGCATGCCAAGCACACAACCATTACCCCAAGAACAATTCTTTTGAAATACACGTGTTGTGATCTGAATATGAGCAGAGTTGTGAGCATTAGTGCAATCACCGCCATTGAACCAATCCATGATTGTGGCCATTGCAACGATGCAAAAGGGAGCGCAGAAAATTCTCTAGCAACAAAAGTTATCCAGAGCGCAAATGGCGTTATCGTCCAACCGACGAGAGTGGCGAGCGGGATGCTCAACGGTGCAAGAATCATCAACAGTACGCCGAGCGATGTAATAATTGCGATCACTGGAGCGACTAAAAAATTCGCAGCGATAGAGATAATGCTCAGTTCGCCGGAAAGCAACACAATAATCGGTAGACAGAAGACTGCGGCAGAAGTAGGGATTGCTAATCCTTCGGCAAGTAATCGCGGAAACCCACGAGCTACTAATCTGCTCTCGATGACTGGTGCGAGAAGGAGTAATCCTGCTGTTGCGAAGACAGATAGCGCAAAACCTGCGTCTCGGACAAAGAATGGATTCACCAGTACTAAGAGCGAGATGGCGGCAGCGAGCGCTGGGATGGGTGAACTGCGCACCCCTCTTGCCCGAGCAAAAAGCAAGGTTCCCGTCATCACCGCTGCCCGCAACACCGAGGAGCTTGGTCGGACGAGGAAGATGAACAGTGTTAGCGAAATTGCGATACTTAGCCAGAGATATTTGCCACGAATTCGCAAGGCGCGACCAATTGCCAGCAAGAGCGCCGCAACAATTGCAAAGTTAGCCCCACTTACCGCCGTGAGATGCGTTAACCCACTTCTTCGCATGACGTGAGTTAATTGATCATCTTGATTGCTTCGATCTCCGATAACTAAGCCAGGAATCAACGCGCGTGCATCAGTTGGTAGCGTGTCAACGGAACGCTTTATCTCGCTGCGAATTTCACTAGTTCGTTGCCAGATGATTGATGCGCTCTTTTTTATCGTTATACCACCGACTTGAGTTAGCGACCCCGCAAGAGTGGAATAACCATCAAATACTCGAATGCGCCCAAATAATTCGATTTCTGTGCTGGGAATAAGTTTGACCAGTTCTGGTCCGCCGATGAGTAGTAGCGGAGTTGAGATCTTGATGCCGTCAATTTCTCGCGTTTTCACCTCGACCATGTACCGATCCTGCTGTCGAAAATCACCTCGAATCTTTCCAACAACTTTTCGGACATCCGAGCTGAGTGACACTTCTGCTCTAATAACTTGTCCTGCACGTTCATTGAAGAATTCCTTCTGCAAACTGTTCTGATGCAATGAAAGGATTAACGCTCCGACAAAGCACGCCGCAATCAGTAGTCCCATTTGTGTTCGCCGAATGAGTAACGCAAGAAAGAGCAGAGTGCCAAGCGCGATCAATTGTGCTTTATCAAGCAGAAGAGATTGGATAAACGCACCTAGCCAAATTCCTACTGCGGGAATTAGTAAACGAAAATCGAGTTTCACACTGTTATGAAAGTGCGGAGTTCACTAAACTTTGCTGGTCCGATCCCGGCAACTTTCTGCAATTCATCGATGGTTCCGAAGTTTCCATGCTCAGCCCGATAAGAAATGATTCGTTTCGCAAGTACTGGACCAACCCCAGGTAATCCATCGAGCTCATTCTCAGTAGCGCGATTTATATTCAGCCGCCCCTGCCCAACATTTTTACCTTGACCCTGGCTAGAACTTGCTTGCTCGCTTAAATCAGGGTTCGAAACGTAAATCTGCTCCCCATCTTCAAGAAAGCGCGCAAGATTAACTGATGATGAGTCGCTACCTTCTTTGACACCCCCCGCAGCTTTGATGGCATCGCCTACCCGAGAACCTGGGGACAATTGATACACGCCAGGATTGAGCACTTCACCTTGCACATCGACTACGAGCGCTGTCTCAGCAATTGCAGATGAGCTCTCTTGCGGCGCAGCGGCTAACAGGTCGGCGTGTGGTTTCGCTTGCCCGCTGGCAAATACTAATAGTGCAAGTCCGATCGCCATCGCAGCCAATATCAAGAGCGCACGTCTCTGCTGCGCCGTTAACGAAATAGTAATTTTGCTCAGGATTGGAAGTCGGTGCTCGAGCTGGCTTAATTGAAATGAGCGAGATCTTGACGCGCCGTTAATCCGCGCCAAGACTTCTTGCACATCGAAAGAATCTGGTAATTGTGGATTTGCTGATGGCATCGCGCCAGGTTAAGACATCGCTCGAATCTCATGCGACGTGACCGTAATCCCTGTGAATAGAGGCAGAGCTGGGGTTAAATTCGCGGCGCAATCACGACTGCAATTGCCCCAGGGCCAACGTGTGTGCCAACTACTGCACCTACTTCACTAATCATTACCTGTCCCACGCCGGATAGTGCAGCCTTCAGGTTGTCAGCAAACTGACGGGCCAATTCAGGAGCACCGAGGTGATGGACCGCCACATCTACCGCTCGATTCTTGGTCGCTTCAATAGCCATCTCTTCTAGACGTTTGATGGCGCCTGCTTGAGTGCGCACGCGCTCCTGCGCGACGACATGTCCATCTTCGACAGTGAGTATTGGCTTAATAGCAAGCGCTGTCGCAAGTAGTGATGCGCCGCGACTAATCCGGCCACTGCGCCTCAAATTTTCCAACTTCGCAACGGAGAAGAAAATATTTGTGGCAGAAATTCTGCGCCGGGCCACTTCAACTACTTCACTTCCGCTCATGCCATCATCTGCGGCAAGCGCAGCAGCAATAACACCAAATCCCATCGCCATTCCAACTGTCCTCGAATCGACAATGTGCACGGGAATAGTTGCGTTGGCCGCACCAAGTCGCGCTGCCTCGCTCGTGCCTGACATAGACGAGGAAATATGAATACTGACTATCTCTTCTGCTCCAGAAGCGGCCAACTTCTCGTAGAGCGCGGCGAAACGTTCTGGACTTGGACGTGAAGTTGTTGAGAGCTCTCCTCTGCGAAGCGCCTCTAACACCTCGGTCGCGAGTGGATCAGCTTCGGCATATGTTTGATCGTTCCATTGCACCTGAAGCGGCACTACGGAGATCGCCAACTTCTTCGCTAAATCCGGTGGGATATATGAAGTGGAATCCGTGACTATTGCGACTCGAGCCATAAGAGAATCTACAACTCACTCTTCAATGACTATGTTGACAAGTTTTGGCGCACGCGCAATTACTTTGAGAATCTTCTTGCCTGCAACGCCAGCGGATACAGAAGGATCTGCAAGTGCCAACTTCTCAAACTCACCATCAGTGATCTCAGGATCGATATCAATTCTCGTCTTGATCTTGCCATTTATTTGAACCACTGCAGTAACGCTTTCGGCCTTTACCAGCGCAGGATCGATCTCTGGCCATCCGGCAAGAGCAACAGTTGGTTTATGTCCTAACCGTTCCCACATCTCTTCCGCGGTAAATGGCGCAACGAGTGAGAGCATGATTGCAATCGCTTCTGCTGCCTCCCGGACCGCTGCATCTGCTGGACCACATCCAGAATCAATGGCCTTTCGAGTTGCGTTGACCAGCTCCATCATGCGCGCAACTGCGACATTGAATCGGAATGACTCAACCGCAAACGCGGCATCATGAAGAGCTTTGTGAGTTGCTCGCCGAAGAGTGATATCACCAGTGCTTCGATCAACTCCGGGAGCAGAGGTGACATCACCAGCAAGACGCCATGCTCTCGACAAGAATTTCACTGATCCTGAAGGCGAAACATCGGCCCAGTCCACATCATCTTCCGGTGGACCGGCGAAGACCATGGTTAAGCGAATTGCATCAACGCCATGGTTAGCCAGCTCATCAGAGAGACGAACAAGATTGCCTCGACTCTTACTCATTGCCGAGCCATCCATCACAACCATTCCCTGGTTGAGCAGACGCGTGAAAGGTTCTGTGAAATCGAGTAACTTCATATCGTAGAGAGCTTTTGTAAAGAATCGGCTGTACAGCAAATGCAAGATTGCGTGGGTTACGCCGCCAACATATTGATCGACAGGTAACCAGGTTTTTACATCTTCACTATTGAATGCACGCTCTGATTCATTCGGACTCGCATAACGCAAGAAGTACCAAGAAGAGTCAACAAAAGTATCCATCGTGTCGGCATCACGCTGGGCAGGGCCGCTGCATTGCGGACATTTGACGTTAATCCATTCGCTCGCAGCGCCAAGTGGCGATTTACCTTTTGGCGAAAGATCTAGTGAGCCTGCAGGGGGAAGCTTGACTGGTAGTTCACTCTCTGGGACTGGAACTTCGCCACATTTTTCACAATGGACGATTGGAATTGGTGTGCCCCAATAACGTTGTCGTGAGATAAGCCAATCGCGAAGTCGATAGTTGCGCGCAGCTTTACCGAGACCATCACTTTCGAGTTGAGCAATAATCTTTGCGATTGCCGCATCTTTGGAGAGCCCGTTGAGCGAACCTGAATTGATCAGTGCACCATCGCCACCAGTTGCCACGCCTGTCGCGGCAGGATCTTCTTCGCCAGTCTCGACTACAACCCGAACAGGTAGTTTCATCGCTCGCGCAAAATCCAAATCTCGTTGATCGTGTGCTGGAACTGCCATGATGGCACCAGTTCCATAATCAGCTAGAACGTAATCGCTCGCCCAAATCGGCAACTTCTCGCCATTGACAGGATTTATTGCGTATCGCTCCAAGAAGACGCCTGTTTTTGGGCGATCAGTTGCCAAGCGATCGATATCACTGGCTGCCTTCACGC
>CAZZFG010000003.1:0-2435 GCA_964653345.1 uncultured Bifidobacterium sp.
TGCCCTCGCGTTTTGATCTCGAATATGTCGCACCAGATGGATCGCGTGCTCGACCAGTCATGATTCATAGAGCTCTTTTTGGCTCCATTGAAAGGTTCTTCGGCGTCCTCACTGAGCATTATGCCGGTGCATTCCCACCGTGGTTGGCGCCAGTTCAAGTTCGAGCTATACCAGTAGCTGATGCGTTCTTGCCATACCTCGAGGAGATTGCATCGTCGATGCGCAAATCGGGTATTCGGATCGAAGTAGATCGCAGTGATGACCGAATGCAGAAGAAGATTCGCAACGCTCAATTAGAAAAGATTCCATTTATGGTCATTGCTGGAGAAGTTGATCAGCAAGCTGGAGCTATCTCAATTCGATATCGAAATGGGGAACAGAAGAATGGAATCCCCATCGCCGATGCGATAATGGAAATTCAGCGCGCAATAGATTCTCGAATCCAGGTTTAAAGTGAGCCAGGAATACGATAACTGGGAACGAATCTGGACCCCATTTCGCAAGGAATACATCGACAAGCTCAGTAGCGGCGATTACGAATGTCCGTTCTGCCATATTCCGAATATGGATGATTCTGAGTCGTTTATTTTGGCCCGAGGAGAATTCTCGTACGCTGTTTTGAATCGGTATCCCTATAACCCCGGACATGTTCTGATTTGCACTTACCGCCATGTTGGAGAATTCCTTGAGATGACAGAAGAAGAAACTCATGAAGTTTCATTACTTACAAAAGCGAGTATGCGGGCTCTGCGAGGCGTGAATCAAGAAGTGAACTTCAATGTAGGGATGAATCAGGGGCGAGTTGCCGGCGCTGGATTACCAGATCATTTCCACCAACATGTCGTTCCGCGTTGGCGCGGTGATTCTAATTTCATGCCAGTAATTGGAGGGACAAAGGTCCTCTCACAGATGCTCCATGAAACACGCACTATCCTCACGGAGCTGTGGCCACGCTAAAAATTAACTTTCGATAACCTCGTTTAAGTAAGCAAGCAATTCGACTGGCCCTAAATGAAGAGAAGCAGAGTAAGGAATAATTGGAACGAATAGTCCAGTTGCAAATTTTTGCTCATCAAGCTCTGCAATGCTCTCAAGGTATTCATCTCGGAATTCACTCACAAGAATTCGATGATCCTCATCGCTGGGCTTAATTTCAAGTTTGCCTGTCGAGTAATCTCTATTATCGAGTGATTCAAGATCGATAAAAGCACACGGTTCACCAGAATCAGCATGCAGAACTAGATATGGAGTCACACCTTCACCAAACATTCGTCGTGCTATTAAAACCGCTTCATCAAAATCCGCATCTTTATGTTCAATCTTGGTAATCAATATCGCGCGTGGAATTAATAGCTCAGCTAGTTCATTCCAAACGTCTATCAAAGAATTCGGTGCACCCTCGTATGCGCTTATAGCCAGCACAACGGCAGCGAATTCCGGAAATTCGTAATTAAGTTGGTCGGCATAGGCTACGGAGACTGAAAAGGTATCCGGAATTGCCTGCGCCACTCCTTCAGGATCGGCCGATTGGTGGCCAATTACGGCGATACGCGTAGGGGTAGCGGACGAACTCACATGATGAGCCTACGATGTAACCACCATGATTAGTTCATTCCTGCGCGCACCGGTTGCTCGTGTTGTCGACCCGACCGCTCGCGCGTTGCTCCGTAAGAAAGTGACGCCAAACCAGATCACGATTCTCGGTTCCGTGGGCACAATTGCAGTATCGCTGATCTTCTTCACGCGCGGGATTTTCTTCCTAGGCACCATTGCGTTGCTGCTGTTCATCTTTAGTGATTTGGTAGATGGCACCATGGCCCGACTTTCGGGCTTAAGTTCGCGATGGGGCGCATTTCTCGATTCCACCGCGGATCGCGTAGTTGATGCCTCGTTAATAGGTAGCGTGACGTATTTTCTCTATCTCGAGCAAGATCCACTGCAGATCGTGGCATGGTTTGCACTTGCGGGAGGCTTTCTTGTCTCCTATGTGAAGGCGCGAGCAGAGGCGGCAGGGTTCACCTGCGATGGGGGATTTGCCGAGCGACCTGAACGCACAATTATTTTACTAGTGTCAACCGGTTTTGCAGGTCTTGGGGTTCCATTTATTCTCGCAGTTGGGATTTGGATACTCGCCAGCGCTTCATATATGACGGTCGTGCATCGCATAATCCAAGTGTGGCAACAGCGATGATGGCGCAGCTAACGAGTTTTATATATCTCCTGGCGTGGAAGATTGTTCGTTCGCTACCCGAAGAGAGCGCGTACCGTCTATTTGCTCGTATAGCGAAACGATCGGTACGTCGCGAAAGCATTTCATTTAATCGACTTAAAGCGAATCTTCGCCGAGTCAAACCCCAGGCAAGTGAGTTTGAGCTAAATGAAATAGCAGCGCGCGGCATGGAGAGCTATCTGCGCTACTGGTGCGATGCCTTTCG
>CAZZFG010000003.1:2535-4346 GCA_964653345.1 uncultured Bifidobacterium sp.
GTAAAGGGGTAATAGTCTCGCTACCACACTCAGGAAATTGGGATCATGCTGGGGCATATTTTTCTGCCACTGGAATCCCCATTATCAGCGTGGCTGAGCAACTTAAGCCAGAACGAGTATTCAAGGCTTTCTTGCGCTATCGCGAGCGAATAGGAATCCGAATTTACGGAACTTCCGAAAATGTGATTCCAATTCTCAACAAGCATCTGACTAATGGAGAAGTGGTTGCACTAGTTGCAGATCGAGATCTTTCAAAGAGCGGTATCGAAGTTAAATTTTTCGATGGAATAGCTAAAATGCCAAGTGGTCCAGCTCTACTAGCGTTGCGGAATGATTCATACTTAGTGATTGCACATGTTACCTATACCGACCAAGGAATTCATATCAAATTCTCAGAGCCACTTCTGCCAAATAGCAATTCAGAAAAATCTAAAATTGAGGACTTGATACAACAATCTGCAGATATCTTTGCGGCAGGAATTGCGAAGTCGCCGGAAGATTGGCATATGCTTCAGAAGATTTGGATTAACTAACAAGATCATGGGTGCGGAAATCATGAAAGACCATAAGTTGCGCATCGGCATGGTTTCACCATATGGATGGGATCTACCTGGCGGAGTTCAAGCCCATATTCAGGATTTAGCAAAATATTGCATGGCGCAGGGTCATGAAGTTTCTGTTATGGCGCCTGCGGTTGATGAAAGTGTTTTACCTGATTGGGTGGTCAGTAGTGGGCGTCCTATAGCTATCCCGTACAACGGCGCTGTAGCCCGTGTGGCATTTGGACCAGTTGCCAATAGGCGAGTGCGCAAATGGATAAACGATGGACAGTTTGATCTTTTGCATCTGCACGAGCCAGCTATTCCGTCGCTCTCGCTCTTGGCATGTTGGGCAGCAGAAGGACCGCTTGTCGGCACATTTCATGTGTCGGCACCAAAACAAAAAGCAATCTATGCCGTGGGACCTATCTTGGAACCAGCGATTGAAAAACTCCATGCACGTATAGCCGTAAGTGAAACTGCGCGGACCACGTTGACAGATCATCTTGATACCGATGCGGTTGTGATTCCGAACGGGATAAATCACAGCGCCTTTGCATCTGGTCCGGGCGCAACGGATTTACCAGCACGCTCTATAGGTTTTATCGGACGCTTTGAGGAGCCGCGAAAAGGATTATCAATACTTTTAGAGAGCTGTGAAAAACTCCTCGCGCAAGGTGAAGAATTCCATCTAGTGGTAGCCGGTCCCGGAGATTCTTCGGAGTTGACTGATGGTATGAGCGCGAAATTGAGAGAGCGCACCCAATTCTTGGGCAGAGTAAGCGACAGTCGGAAACAAGAGATACTTCGATCGGTTGCTCTCTACGTCGCCCCAAATACTGGAGGAGAGAGTTTTGGCATCATCCTCGCTGAGGCAATGGCCGCGGGCGCACCTGTTATTGCCAGCGACTTACCCGCGTTTCGCGATGTGCTTGAATCAGGCAGCGTGGGTGAGATTTTCACCGTCGGTGATACCAGTGAATTAGCTGCGCAGATTAGTAGGTTATTAAACGATTCCACGCGTAGAGAGCAATTGAAGGTTATGGGACAAAAGAGCGCTCACCGTTTTGATTGGTCAATCGTTGGCGAATCAATTCTTGATATCTACCGAATGGTCAGCGCAACTGGCGAGAAAGTTCGCCTTGGTTCGGATTTGCGATTTACCAGGGATAGAGTGGAGAAAAATCTATGAGCATTCTCCCTGTTGCGATTTTAGTGCTGATGCTGCTGGCAGTGTGGTACCTCTCTTTCACTGCGACGCGATTGGATCGA
>CAZZFG010000003.1:4446-17037 GCA_964653345.1 uncultured Bifidobacterium sp.
GCTGATGCTGCTGGCAGTGTGGTACCTCTCTTTCACTGCGACGCGATTGGATCGATTACATCATCGAGTCGAAACCTCTTGGGCTAACCTTGACGCAGCGCTTCGCACGCGCTCGGCATTAGCGCTTGAGGTCGCACGCTCTCATCTCATCGACCCAGCGACATCATTTCTATTACTAGCTGCGGCACATGTAGCTGTTATTGCTAATCAATCTGAACGCTCCGAAGCTGAGGAGGAGCTCTCACGGTTGTTGCTTTCGCTACTTGAGGAGGATGCCCTTTCATCTGAAGATGAAATTTTTCACGAGTTATCACAGGCCCGAGAGCGACTGCGAATTGCAATTGCTCTACATTTAGAGGCTGTGACGCGAACTCAAATGCAAAGAGCTCGTCCTATTGTGCGGATCTTCCGTCTCGCAGGTAGGGCTCCACTGCCGGTTCGGTATCCATTCGAAGAGATACAGGTGTAAAAGGAGTATGAGCCCGATAAAACATCCAACCCGGCTAGCACTCGTATTTTTGTTTCTGTTCGCACTTGCCTTCAGTGGCTGCGCGCAGGTTTCAGATGTTAGATCAGCGAAGGCGAATAAACCTTCACCTACTCCTGCGCCACCAATAAATCCGATCAGTGGTCGAATTGGTGAGAGTAATGCGGTGCTCGCAGTAAAAATTGACGATACAAAACAAGCACGACCTCAAATTGGCTTACTAGATGCAGATTTGGTGTACATCGAGCAAGTTGAGGGTGGTGCAACTCGCCTAGCAGCAATTTATAGCTCTAAGTATCCAGCTCAGATAGGTCCGGTTCGAAGCGCTCGCATCAGCGATATGGAACTTCTTGCCCAATTTGGAAAAGTTGCCTTTGCGTTCTCCGGTGCACAACGGAAATTGCGTCCAGTTATCGATGCTGCCAATCTTTTCAATCTAGGAGCCGAACGCGAAGGCCTTGCTGTCTTTTCTCGAGATAAAAATCGACGTCCACCTTGGAACATGATCTTGTCTCCTGACGCGCTTTTTGAACGAGCCAAGAAGCGCGAGCTCGATATTGTTCGCGCGAAGAGCATTGGATGGAATTTCAGCAAAAAAACGAAACTAGGGGAGAAGGTTCTCTCTGCTGAAATGAAGTGGCCGGGCATGCGCTATGAAATCTTCTGGTCTGAAGCTGCGGATGGATGGTTGATTAACCAAAGCGGCACGAGCAAGGAGGATGCAAGTGGTGCTCCGATTGTTGCAAGTACTTTCGTCGTCCAAGTGGTGTCGATTACCGATTCTGAATACGGGGATAAATTTGGTGGGGTAACACCGCTCGTGACAACAGTCGGCCAAGGAAAGGCATTCGTGTTCCGTGATGGTCGTGTGATTAGCGGCACGTGGTCACGTCCTGATGAGCTCAGTGGCACTACCTTCACCGACGATGCCGGCGAGAAGATTCCCTTCAAGGCTGGACAGATATGGATTGCGCTCGTGGCCCAAGACCCCACTATCACTTACCCACCCCCACCCCCTTCTGCTTCTCCTGCTCCTGATTCAGCTACCTCCTCCGCAGGATCTGAAAGCGCCAGCCCCTCGCCGACGAAGTAGACTTCAGCCTTATTCATACGGGTTCATTCAGGCTAGTGCATTAAGACTGAGAGATTGTTGGGGAGAACATGAGTGAGGTAACAGGCACTTCCCGCGTTAAGCGCGGCATGGCTGAAATGCTAAAAGGTGGCGTCATCATGGATGTCGTCAATGCTGAGCAAGCGCGCATCGCAGAGGATGCAGGCGCAGTTGCAGTCATGGCTTTAGAGCGAGTTCCAGCAGATATTCGTGCGCAAGGTGGCGTAGCGCGAATGTCAGACCCTTCGATGATTCAAGAGATTCAAAAAGCAGTCTCTATCCCAGTTATGGCGAAAGCTCGTATTGGTCATTTCGCAGAAGCTCAAATCTTGCAAGAGCTCGGCGTCGATTACATCGATGAGTCAGAGGTGCTCACCCCTGCAGATTATGAGAACCATATCGACAAGTGGAACTTCACCGTCCCATTTGTTTGCGGCGCTACTAATCTCGGCGAAGCGCTCCGACGAATTAATGAAGGTGCGGCGATGATTCGTTCTAAGGGCGAAGCAGGTACTGGGGATGTTTCCAATGCGACGACCCATATCCGAAAAATCACGGGTGAGATTCGACGCCTTACTTCCATGCGCGAGGATGAACTGTACGTTGCAGCGAAAGAGTTGCAAGCGCCATTCGCGCTTGTCAAAGAGGTAGCAGAGACCGGGAAACTTCCAGTAGTGCTTTTCACTGCGGGTGGAATTGCAACGCCTGCGGATGCTTCGATGATGATGCAACTAGGCGCTGATGGTGTCTTCATCGGATCTGGCATTTTCAAATCAGGAAATCCTGCACAGCGTGCATCTGCATGTGTGAAAGCAACGACCTTCTTCGATGACCCTAAAGTCGTTGCCGAAGTTTCCAGAGGATTGGGTGATGCCATGGTTGGCATTAACGTTTCTGACATTCCGGTGCCGCACCGTCTCGCAGAACGCGGGTGGTGAAAAAGCGCGTAGGAGTCCTCGCGCTTCAAGGTGATGTGCGAGAGCACTCCATTGCGATACAGAAATCTGGTGGGGTTGATTCGTTAGTTCGTCGCCCCGATGATCTTAAAAGTATCGATGCGTTGATTCTGCCGGGTGGAGAATCGACCACCATTAGCAAACTCTTGCACATCTTCGAACTTTTTGAGCCGTTGAAGGGTGCAATACGCGGTGGCCTACCAGTGTTTGGTACGTGCGCGGGCATGATCTTGTTAGCAAAAGAGATACTCGATGGAAGTTCAGACCAAGATTCACTTGCATCGATGGACATTACGGTGCGTCGTAACGCATTTGGTAGACAGGTTGACTCATTTGAAACAGATTTGGATTTGAATGCGATAGAGGCGGGTATTGTGACTGCAGTTTTTATTAGGGCGCCGTGGATTGAGCGTTATGGCTCCGAGGTCGAAGTCATCGCAGCAGTTCCGACTGAATCAGGCAGTCATCCGGTTCTGGCCCGCCAAGGGGGATTGCTGGCTTCCTCATTCCATCCCGAGATTATCGTGGGCGATCGGTATGGGGTCCATGAGTACTTCATCAACAAAGTAGCAAGTTAGTCCTTTCGTTCATAGAATCATCACTCGGTAGATATTTAGGAGTAGTCATGTCAGGTCATTCCAAGTGGGCGACGACCAAACATAAGAAAGCAATTCTTGATTCTCGTCGCGCCAAAACTTTTGCGAAACTGATTAAAGCAATCGAAGTTGCCGCTCGCACTGGTGGTCCTGACCCTGCTGGGAATCCAACTCTCTTTGATGCTCTTGCTAAAGCGCGAAAGAATTCTGTCCCTTCTGACAACATAGATAGAGCGTTAAAACGTGGCGCCGGCCTTGAATCAGGAGGCGCAAATTGGGAGACAATCATGTACGAGGGTTACGGTCCAAATGGCGTTGCGCTGTTAATCGAATGCCTCTCTGACAATCGAAATCGAGCAGCAGGTGAAGTTCGACTCGCTGTGACGCGCAATGGCGGCACCATGGCCGACCCAGGTTCAGTTTCCTATCTATTTGGACGTCGCGGGGTGATTATCGTCAAGAAGAGCGCAACTGTTACCGAGGATTCTTTGATGAATATCGTGATAGATGCCGGCGCTGAAGAGATCAATGATCTTGGCGAGAATTTCGAAATCGTCTCTGATCCGTCCGAGATGGCATCAGTTCGAAAATCTTTGGATGGAGCGGGAATAGAGTACGAATCTGCGGACACTCCGTTTTTGCCAACGGTTTCTGTTCCGCTCGATAACGAAGGCGCAAGTAAAGTTTTCAAGCTGATTGAGGCTATCGAGGATTGCGATGACGTGCAGAATGTCTATGCCAACTTCGACATTTCTGACGAAGTGATGGCTACTCTGTAGCAATGAAGGTATTGGGAATCGACCCAGGGCTCACCCGATGTGGGGTCGGAGTTCTCACGGGCGAACCCGGAAAAACTCTGGCATTCGTGGCGGTGGGTGTTATTTCCAGCGCCCCCACTCTGCCGCTCGCGGAGCGATTACTCACCATCAATGAAGGGCTCTCTGAATGGATTGACCGATATCAACCAGATGAGATTTCGGTCGAACGAGTTTTCTCGCAAGCCAATAGACGATCGGCAATGGAGACTGCTCAAGCCGCCGGTCTGGCGCTGACATTAGCTGCAGCGCGAAATATTCCGGTGAGTTTGCATACGCCAAGTGAAGTCAAAGCAGCTGTCACGGGCTCAGGACGCGCAGATAAAGCGCAAGTGGGCGAGATGGTTCGCCGATTACTTCGCCTCAAGGAGGTACCAGCTCCAGCAGACGCGGCAGATGCATTAGCGCTTGCTATCTGTCATATCTATCAAAGTTCGATGCGTGCGAAGATAGGTGCGAGCAAACGATGATTGCCACGCTCCGAGGGAAAATTTTAAGTATTGCTGATCAGTCCGTGGTCATTGATGTCAACGGGGTTGGGTTCTCAGTGATGGTCACTCCAGCTGTGCGTGCAAGTGTCAGTATCGGTGATGATGTTTTCCTACATACCGCACTATTGGTTCGCGAAGATGCCTTTACCTTATTTGGTTATCAACTTATTGCAGAGCGCGAAATCTTCCTGCTTTTACAAACAGTTTCCGGGATTGGTCCAAAAGTTTCACACGCGATTTTGAGCTCACTGTCGCTTAATCAATTGATTGGGGCGATTAGTTCTGGCGACACAAAAACTCTTGAAAAAGTCTCAGGATTGGGGAAGAAAGGCGCGCAGCGAATCATTCTCGAGCTCAAAGAGAAGGTTTCTCAACTGGCGAGCTCCGATTCAAAAATCCCAACAGTCAACGCGCCAAGCTCGTTATCAGTTGCCGAAGCGCTTGCTGGCTTAGGTTTCACTGCTCGTGAAATAGATCATGCCCTGGAAATCGTGCAAACCAGCGCCGCGGGATCAATCGAAGAGAAGTTAAAGATTGCCCTAGCCGCGTTACACAGTGGTGGGCAGGGCAGTAGCAAGGGGATGTTGAAGGGAGAAGATCGTGGCTGACGACCAGATTCTCTCGCCACATTCAGATAACTCAGATACTGAAGAGGTTAATGCCGAAGGGGCGCTACGCCCCAGGAATCTCAACGAATTCGTCGGGCAACAGCGAATAAAGGATCAACTAAATGTTGTGCTCTCGGCTTCCAAGAAGCGTGGCCACGTTGCTGATCACATTTTGTTCGCTGGACCTCCGGGACTTGGCAAGACGACGTTGGCGCATATCGTTGCCGAAGAGATTGGTGCCGGAATTCGGTTAACCAGTGGGCCAACGCTGCAACGAGCTGGTGATGTCGCAGCGATTCTCTCTTCTGTAACTGAAGGGGAGATCCTTTTCATCGATGAGATACATCGCATGTCGCGCCCTGCCGAGGAGATGCTCTATCTTGCAATGGAAGATTTTCGCGTCGACATCATCGTAGGAAAAGGTCCTGGTGCGACTGCAATTCCACTCGATCTTCCGCGTTTCACATTAATCGGAGCAACAACTCGTGCAGGACTTCTGCCAAGTCCATTGCGAGATCGTTTTGGGTTCACTGCGCAGTTAGATTTTTATGAGAGCGAAGAGTTGCACGAAGTTGTGGCGCGCAGCGCAGATTTATTGCAAATAAAAATTGAAAGCTCGGCATTGGGTGAGATTGCCACTCGCTCCCGCGGAACACCACGTATTGCAAACCGGTTACTTCGCCGAGTCCGTGATTACGGTGAAGTTCACGGCGCAGGTAGTTCATTAACCGAGCGCGAAGTACATGCCGCGTTAGAACTTTATGAGGTTGATGTACTGGGTTTGGATCGACTTGACCGGGCGTTGCTCACGGCCCTGATTGATCGTTTTGGCGGAGGGCCAGTTGGTCTTTCAACTATGGCGATGTCCGTTGGTGAGGAGAATGAAACTATCGAAAGTATCTGCGAGCCGTTCTTGCTCCGCGCAGGACTGCTGGCACGTACCCCGCGAGGGCGAATTGCAACCCCTGCTGCATGGCTCCATTTAGGTCGTACTCCGCCTACTCCGACTCCACCACTTGCTCCTGGCACAGCGCCCGAAATCGGGGAGCAGATACTCAATTTCGGTGATTAGACCGCAGTAGAAAAGGCCTCTAGACTTCGCCTTTGTGTCTACCTCCACTTCACGGCCAGGTCGCGCCCTCGTCGCCCTTCTGGTCATCCTTATCGCCGGTGCCTCTGTAATTTTCCTCCAAGGAACGACCAAGATCCGCTTTGGACTTGATCTTCAGGGCGGCACGAGCGTGGTCTTGCAACCCCGAGTCGATGGAGCTAATGGCTCCATCACTGCAGCATCGATAGACCAGGCGGTTTCCATTATTCGCCAGCGCGTGAACTCACTTGGCGTCGCTGAGAGCGAAGTGGTTGCTCAAGGAAGTGGCATCAATCGACAGATTGTTATCTCGGTTCCGGGTGAATCGGGTGAACGAGTAGTGGACTTAGTCGGTCAAACTGCAGAGCTGCGTTTCCGGCAAGTACTTGCCGTGGGCAGCGCCGTTGAGGCGCCAACTACACCAGTACCGGCGCCTGCACCTTCTGCTTCTGCCTCAGCGAAAACCTCGGCAACGCCAGCGCCTTCCGGAAGCAAGTTATCTAAGAGCGCTCCTTTTTTTGCGGACCCCTCACCAGCCGCGTCACCAATTGTGACTCCGAACACCGCTGCAAATTCGCAGCCGGTTGCGACTCCTGCAGCTGCTCAAGTAAGCGATGAGTTATCTCAGAAATTCGCCACACTCGATTGCACTGATGAGAAGAATTTAGTTGGCGGCGGGGATGATCCCGAGAAGCCACTCGTAACGTGTGATCGCGATGGAACAAGTCGATTTGTTCTTGGCCCTGCTGAAGTGCTCGGTCGACAAGTTCGAACAGCTACCGCAGGAATCGATCAACAGGGAACCGGCGGTTGGTTCGTTTCGCTAGCTTTCAATAAAGAGGGAACAAAGAAGTTTGGCGAGATTACGCAACGAGTGGTCTCACTGACGCCACCACAAAATCAAGTAGCGATTGTGCTTGATGGACTGGTTGTCTCCGCACCTCGAATCATCGACGCAATTTTGGGCGGACAAGCGCAGATAACCGGAAACTTTACCCAACAAGAGGCAAGCGACTTAGCGAACGTACTTAAGTATGGATCGTTACCGCTGGCTTTCGACCGTGGCGAAGTGCAACAGGTTTCTCCTACTTTAGGTAGCGACCAGTTGCGTGCGGGCATTCTTGCCGGAGCCCTGGGCTTGCTCTTAGTCATCATTTATTCATTCTTCTACTATCGCGCTCTTGGAATTGTCACTGTTGGTTCACTTGCTCTAGCAGCGCTCCTTTTGTGGATGGCAGCAATCATTCTCGGCAAAAACCTTGGTTTCACTCTTACACTGGCAGGCATCGCGGGAACAATTGTGGCCATTGGTATCACCGCAGACTCGTTCATTATCTACTTTGAACGGTTGCGCGATGAGATCCGAGAGGGGCGAACTTTCCGTTCAGCAGTTGAGAGCGCATGGGTTCGCGCGCGTAGGACTATCGTGATTTCCGACCTTGTTTCACTGATTGCCGCGACGCTCCTATTTATCTTTGCGATTGGTGGGGTGCGAGGATTTGCTTTCACTTTGGGATTGACCACCATTATCGACTTGCTCATCATCTTCTTATTCACGAAACCGTTGATTACCCTCTTGGCGAAGGTTCCGTTCTTCGCAAACGGACATCCACTCTCTGGGTTGGATTCACGACGAGTCATCCGCGGAAACACCGGAGGTAAGCAATCATGACCACAAAAGTATCCTTCGGAGATCGCCTCTACCGCGGCGAGAAGTCATTTAATTTTGTTAACAATCGAAAGCGGTGGTATTCGCTCTCAGCGATTCTGATCATTGCTTCCATCTTCGCACTTGGTGCCAAAGGTCTCGAACTTGGTATCGAGTTCAAAGGTGGTTCTGAGTTCGTCCTCAATCAATCAGGCATCACCGTTCCAGAGGCGCGCGCGGCAATGGATAAGGCGAATGTTCCTGGAGACCCCATCGTGCAGACTGTGGGAAGTAGCAAGGTGCGCATTCAGACTGGAGCATTGACCAATGCTCAATCGACGAAAGTTCTTGATGTGCTCTCGTCAACTTTTTCAATTGCAAAGGCAGATATCGATACGCGGTTGATTGGTCCATCGTGGGGTAAAGAAATTACTCGCAAGGCATTAACTGCACTGCTGGTATTCCTTTTGATTATCATCATCTTCCTATCGATCGCCTTTGAACCAAAGATGGCTATCGCAGCGATCATCGCCCTCTTTCATGATGTCTTCATAACTGTTGGCATCTATGCCCTCATTGGTTTTGAAGTTACACCAGCAACCGTCATTGGTTTCTTGACAATTTTAGGTTATTCGCTCTACGACACTGTCGTTGTTTTCGACAAAGTTCGCGAAAACACCCGCGGCATAGCTGGCGGATCTCGATACACGTACTCAGATGCAGCTAACCTGGCGGTTAACCAGACGCTGGTTCGATCAATCAACACATCGATTGTCGCGCTGCTGCCGGTAGGTGCAATTCTTTTTGTTGGCGCCGGCGTTCTTGGCGCGGGAACACTAAAGGATCTCTCGCTAGCGTTGTTCATTGGCCTTGCTGTCGGTACATATTCTTCAATTTGCGTGGCAACTCCGTTCTTGGCAGCGATGCGTGAGCGTGAACCTGCAATGCGCGCATTGGCAAAGCGAGTACAAAATCGCAGCAGCAAGGAGGCTGGTGTTGCTAGCCCTCAGGGAGAGCTTGCAAGCACCGCAGACGTGGCCGCCGTCCGAGGGCCACGGAACCAACCAAAACGACAAGCCAAATCAAGAGCCACCAAAGGCAAGAAAAAGCGCTAAACCACTTCGAGCCTGAATTGTTCAGGTCGAGCGCGTAGGCTTGCCTTAGGGCAATGCAAACGAGGGCAAGGTAAACAAGAGCAAAGTGGTCGGAGTATAAGAGATGGCTAACGACACCCTGATTTCGCCCATCCTTGCCTCTTTAGAATCCCAAGGCGTTGATCGGGAAATAATCGTGCGCGCCTATCAGATCGCGCGAGATGCCCATCAGGGTCAATTGCGAAAATCAGGCGAGCCCTACATCACCCATCCAATCGCTGTTGCAGAGATCCTGAGTGAATTGGGAATGAATACCCCCACAATAGTGGCGGCGCTGCTGCACGATACCGTCGAAGATACTCCGTATTCGCTAACACAACTCCGAATCGATTTTGGAAGCGAAGTAGCGGATTTGGTGGATGGCGTAACCAAACTTGATCGCGTTATCTACGGTCCAGATGCAGAAGCGGAAACAGTTCGCAAGATGGTAATCGCTATGTCGCGAGATATCAGAGTCTTGGTGATTAAGTTAGCGGATCGATTACATAATGCTCGAACGTGGAAATACTTAAAGGAAGAGACAGTTCTTCGAAAAGCACGAGAGACTCTCGATATCTATGCACCCCTTGCACATCGACTTGGAATGAATGCGATCAAGTGGGAGTTAGAAGACCTATCGTTCGCAGCGCTAGAACCCAAGAAATTTGAAGAAATAACCCGCCTCGTAGCTCACCGCCAAAGTGAGCGTAAAGAACATACCGACATGGTGATTGCCGAGATCAAAGCGCAACTTGAGGGGGAGTTCGACGCCGTTGTCACCGGACGGTTTAAACATTACTTCTCCATCTATCAAAAAATGGTTGTTCGAGGTCGTGAGTTCAACGAGATTTACGATTTAACCGGGGTTCGCGTACTTGTTAACGATGTGAAAGATTGCTACGGCGTCCTTGGTGCAATTCATGCGCATTGGAGCCCGGTGCCTGGTCGTTTTAAAGATTACATTGCTATGCCCAAATTTAACCTTTACCAATCGCTACATACGACGGTAATCGGTCCAGATGGAAGGGCAATCGAAATACAGATTCGTACTCACGAAATGCACCGGCGCGCCGAGTTTGGTATCGCAGCCCACTGGAAGTACAAAACCGGTAATCGTGGCGCAAATGAACCAGAGATGGCTTGGCTCAAACAACTCCACGAGTGGCAGAAGGAAACAGCAGATCCGGAAGAATTCTTGGAATCGCTACGTTTTGATTTGGGCACTCCTGAGGTTTTTATCTTCACACCGAAGGGCAGCGTGATTGCGCTACCTGCTGGATCTACGCCAGTTGATTTCGCATATGCCGTTCATACAGAGATTGGCAATCGCTGCGTAGGGGCAAAGGTGAATGGTCGCCTAGTTTCACTGAGCACAACCCTCTCCAACGGTGATGTTGTGGAAGTGGTAACGAATAAAGGTGAAGGTTCGGGGGTCGGGCCGAGCAGAGATTGGCTTAATTTCGTGCAGAGCCCTCGCGCGCGTTCAAAAATTAAAGCATGGTTCACCAAAGAGCGTAAAGAGGAGGCCATTGATGCAGGCAAGGAATCAATCGCGCGCCAACTTCGAAAACAAGGCGCACCGTTGCAGAAGATCTTCGCTGGCCAATCACTGCTTGAGCTTGCGCATGATCTGAAATATCCAGATATCACCGCACTCTATGCTGCTGTGGGCGATGGCCATGTCAGTGCAGCGTCAGTAGTCGAGAAGCTTTTGAATCTTTTGGGCGTACAAGAGCAGGAGTTTGCTAGCCTTGATGTCAATGTCGACACATCAAATATTCGTCGCAGAAAGAGCGATAGCGGCGTAGAGGTCATCGGAGTTGATGACTTGCTGGTGAAGCTCGCGCGCTGCTGTACGCCTGTCCCTGGGGATGAAATCATTGGTTTCATCACAAAAGGCAGTGGAGTATCAGTTCATCGTCAAGATTGTGTAAATGTCTCAGATCTCAAAGAACATCAAGGAGATCGGTTTGTCGATGTGCGCTGGAGCCCGGGCGTCAATTCTATTTTCTTGGTTAACATTCAAGTTGAAGCTCTTGATCGTGCCCGCCTGCTCTCTGACGTTACGCGTGCACTTTCGGATAACGCGGTCAATATTCTGCATGCGTCTGTCTCGACTGCAAAAGATCGAACCGCTTTCTCGAAATTTACTTTCGAGATGGCCGATGCAAGCCATTTAGATGCGGTACTCAAGTCAGTCCGAGCTGTAGCTGGGGTTTATGACGTGTATCGGGTGACTAATAATTAGTTAATTAATTTTGGTGAAGTTGCGGAGAGTTAGGAAAAGGTAGCGAGTGACCGCTGCGCCTCTTCGAGCCAAATTCGTCGGGCCTGTGCAGATTCAAGGGCAGCTTGCGCCTTCTTGCTATCTCCATTTGCCTGCGCTTTAGCAGCTGCTGCTTCGTAACCGGCGATAGCTTCGCTGAGCTGTCTGACCACATCGTTGGCGCGAGCCTTAGCTGTTGGATCACTCTTTCGCTTCTCTTCATCTTCGAGCGCTCGAATCTCACTTTCGACCGCGCCAAGGCGAAGATCTAGCGCATCGCGCTTATCTCGAGGGACGTTGCCGATTCGCTCCCACTTCTGGAGTAATTCGCGGAATTTCTTCCGTGCCTCTGCAAAGTTTGTAATTGGCAGGAGCGCCTCGAATTCAACCATCAGAGCTTCTTTTGCGGCGAGGTTGGACGCATTAGATGAGTCACGTTTCTCTAGGTCTGCTTTCTTAGCAGCGAAGAAGGTCTCTTGTGCACTTCGGAAACGGGCCCACAGCGCATCATCACTCTTTTTAGAGCCTCGACCAGCGTTCTTCCATTCCTGCATGAGAGCTGCATAACGTTTTGCTGTAGCGACCCAATCCCTTGATGTTGCGAGTTTTTCGGCCTCAGCCACAATCGTTTCTTTTGCGGTTGCTACCGCATCATTTGCGCTCGTTAACTTTGCGAAATGGGTACGTCGTCTACGATCAAAACCATTTCGTGCTGCAGAGAAACGCTTCCATAATTCTTCATCTGCTGCCTTCTCGATTCGTGGGAGCGACTTCCACTGATCAAGTAGCTCTTTGAGCTTATCTCCGGAGAGCTTCCAATTATCTTTGGCGGCTATTTCTTCTGCTTCGGCGACGAGTTTCTCTTTCGTCTCCTTGGTTGCCGCACGTTGAGTAGCTCGCTCTTGTGCTGCCAACGCTTTCTTGGCTGCATATGCTGCGCGCTGTTCATCGATCATCGGAGGAATCTGCTCGACTGCCATCCCAAGAGCTGCGAGATCTCCGACGGCATTGATAGTTGCAACCTGTTCCCGAAGTTTGGCTACCGCCTGATCAGCATCGCTAGGAACCATTGCGCCGCTACGAATACGTGCCGCCGTGAGAGCTATCTCTGATGCGAGTTGCTCGAATTTTCGGACAAAGTAGGCCAGCGCCTCTTCTTTACTCTTGCCTGGATAGGAGCCCACTGGCTTTTCGCCATTTTTCGTCCATACATAGACGGTGCCATCATCTGCGACTCGACCAAAGAGAGCGGGGTCCCCAATTAGGGCGCTTGCTGCTGAAACCAAACCGTCTGACATACCCTGCTCCTTTGCGCGGCGCCCTTGCGGGTTCGTTGTGATGAGAGTTTCGTGGATTTCCCTCCAGAGCGCCTAGGCTCTCTGGGGAGGAG
>CAZZFG010000004.1:0-1145 GCA_964653345.1 uncultured Bifidobacterium sp.
CGCACTTCCTTGACATGGAAGGGGTCACTGGTTCGATCCCAGTATCGTCCACCACGAATTTCAGGATGGTTGACGCAAGCTCAGCATCACTTGGCTATCAGCGTGACATTGAACTTCTTACTCCCAACACTCAAGGGGATTGTTGTCGTTCCTGCTTTAACCGGTGTCAGCGCAGCACCTGTACTAACTCCTAAACCCTTAGGAAGTGGCAATGTCTTGATCAGTCCAGCAGAGTCTGCTCCGACTAGCCAGCGACCTTTCACTACTGACTTAAAGATAACTAGGTCTCCTAAGTTTGCCCGGACCGTGGCGCCATTTTTGAGAACATAGATCCGCGTTGATTTTTTCGAAGCTTCGTAGCCATTCGAAGTACTCTCAGTTTTCGAACTTGGCAGTATTGCTGGTGACTCCGCAGGCCTCTTGAGCGCTATGGCAATCTTCGTTGAGGAGAATGTAAATCCGAGACCCTTTATTTCGACCTTATCGGTGGCGCTCTTATATTGAGTCGTGAATGTCGCCGCTTTCGGAGCGCCCGCAGTATCAGTCACTTCGATGACCGCTTCTTGCATGGTCTTCGGCTCCAAGCCAAAGACCTTTCGGATTAAATCACCCCGAATGCTCGCTTCAAACCAGCCGTCAATCACGTTTTTGAAGACATCAAAATGTGGGCCGGTGGAGACAACAATAATTTTGTTATTTTGCTTATCGAACTTCACTTCGTAAGCACATCCTCCATTCGAATTAAGGAACATCCCTCCGGGGGGCGTCCCCTGCAAAATTCCATACTCGCCCACGTAAGGATCAATATTGATGGAGTACTCAACTCGGTAGTCGTTAGCCACGAGTTCGTTCTTGGCATCCTGCATGCAAGGGTTTTTTTCCCAAGGACCGTCATATCTATATGAATGAACTTCTTGGACTGAACCAGAGGTAATCAATCGTTGTTTGCCATCTTTTCCAGTTTCAATATCAATGATGGGATTTTTCATCCAAGCCCATGCAAGCCCCGCTCCTTTGGCAACCTTGTCTGCAATGAGAGTCATTCGCCAAGTACTTCCCGGCTTTAGTACCTGCCAACCATTAACACGTGAATCAAGCGGGGTTCTTGGGTCAGTGCCATTGAGCGGAACAAACGAGTTTTTGAT
>CAZZFG010000004.1:1245-8470 GCA_964653345.1 uncultured Bifidobacterium sp.
ATCGATTCGATGCAATTATCCGTTTGCTTGAGAGTGGAACATGCAAGCCAAAGAGGTGGATCACGTAATTCAAAAACTCTTCCCGGAACCGCATCACCAACCGCTCCATATGAAGGTAGCGCAGTTATCACTAAACAAAACGATATGAGGGAACGAGTAAAATGACGCCTGAGTGAGAGATTCACAGTTAATGATTGTATTTGTACTTACACTCCTAGGCTAGACTCGAAGCGTGAGCATCAATGACTTCTCGCAGTTCCTCGCGAGTCGGCGAAGCACTCGCTCGTTCTCTGATCAGCCAGTTCCGGAAGAAATCCTTCGAGGACTTCTCGCAGATGCCCTGACTGCTCCAAGTTGGTCTAATACCAGGCCATTCAAAGTATGCATTGCCACTGGCGAGGTGAAAGAGCGAATCAGTGGTGAATTCCTCAATCGCTGGAGCAGGCTCTCCAAATTTAGAAATGGCAACCTCTTTGTCAAAATCATGATGCTTCTTAAAGGGGCTGGGTTACCTACAAGTCATCGCCTTTTAGCAAGACCTTACGTTCCGGAATTAAAACCACGAGCAGAGCGCGTTGGCAAAGAGCTTTACGAATGGTTAGGGGTGCAACGTGGTGATCGCAGCGCCCGCGATGCTCAATGGGGCAAGAATTATCAATTCTTCAACGCCCCTGTTGAGCTTTTTATTTACATTCACAAGAGCCTTCATGTTTTTGCGGCTAATGATGCAGGTTTGATGTTGGAGAATCTAATTCTTTCTGCACATTCGCGAGGTTTGGGAACTTGCTTACAGGGAGCTGTAGTCATTTGGGATGATGTAGTAAGAAAAGAATTCGATGTGCCTAAAGATTACAAAATTCTCACCGGACTAGCGCTTGGATATCCAAAAGATTCGAAGATAAACAAATTTGGTGCACACCGTCTCTCGCCAGAGGAGATAGTGATTCCACCACGGAGAAAAGATTAGGTTTTAGGTATGGAGAAGCTTTCGCGCTTGATTGATGATTTCCCCTCGATATTTCTCGACGAGTGAGATGTGCCCGTGACCAGGGACGAAATTCAGTTCGGCCCTCGGGATATGTTCTGCAAGCCATTCGCTATGAGCTCGTGGAACCATAAAATCATCATCACCCTGCCAGACTAAAACCGGCTTAGATATTTCGTTTAACGAGAACCCAAATTTCTGCACAAACGCTAAATCATCATCGAGCCAACCATAGAAACCCTTTTGTAACGCGCGTCGATATGAAGCTGCGTCATGTTCAGCTACCTCGGGCGTGAGCGCTTTCTTATCGGCATCACCAATTAGTCCGCCAAACGCTTCGATAAGTTGATCGCCGGTAACCGATGCAAAACCTGGCGCATTGGCCACCATCCATTTTTCAATTGCGCTCTCCCCTTCGAGGGCTGCGCCAAACTCCTCGTGATTCTCCGGACCCATTCCTGCCAAGAAATCGAGATCGGCGTGGCCCCACTCACCAACTCCAGCGAGAGTAATTGCGCCCGCGCACGCTGGATGTCGAGTCATATTGATTGCATGTGGTCCCCCGCCAGACCAACCAATAGAAACAAATTTTCGGACGCCCAAGTGTTCGATCAGTTCTGATTGATCGGAAAGATCGCTGGCAACGGTACGGCCCCGCTTTCGATCACTTAATCCATATCCTGGCCTACTCGCTGCGATTGCCTGCACATCAGAAATTTCTCCCAACCAATTCGACCAAAGCGTGCACTCTCCTGGCGTGCCATGATGGAAAAGGATTGCGGTATCGCTGCTAACGCCATTTGTTAGGTAATCGAGCGCTCGACCATCTCGTAGCGTGAATATCATTTGGCAGGCTTCTGCAAGCGTGAAAAAACCGAATCGAAGAACTCAGCAAATACCAGTGACTCATCCAGAGACATGATCCAACAATCGCTCTCGCCCCGAATCTTCTTTGCGAAGTCATCTGCCATTAATTGATATGGATCACATGCAGCAAAGCTCTCTGTGCGCTTACCGTTTTTCCCATAAATCTCAAGAGTGCTTGGCGAGTTGTGCGAGTTAAATGCATCGTTTCCTCCCATGATGACCGCGCCATCACTTCCGAACACTTCAAAATAGAGGGTTGATGGAACATTCATCGAAGTAATGCACTCAGCCTTCGCGCCACCAAGAGTGAATTCCACTCGGACTGTCTCATCGCTACCCATGTGATGCCATGCCACTTCAGCTTTTGTGATTTCAGTTGGAGCGAAATTCATAAGCCAAATTGGCGCTGCGACCGAATATGGACCAAGGTCATATAGACCACCGCCACCTAGCTCCGGAAATGCGCGTATGTTTTCATCTGGTAATCCGTCGTAAGTAAAACACGTCTTGATCCGTTCGATTTTCCCAATCTCTCCTGAATGAACAACCTCAGCCAATCTCTTGGTGCGCGGATGCCACCTATTCCAGGAAGCTTCCATAAACAATCTTCCTGTTTCCCTCGCGACAGCAGTCGCTTCACGAACTTCGTTTGCATTCATGGCTAGTGGTTTTTCACAGAGCACATCTTTGCCTGCACGCATAGCTTTAATCGACCACGGAATATGTAGCGAATTTGGGAGTGAAATGTAGATTGCTTCAACGTTAGGGTCGTCAATTAACTCCTGATAGTCGGTGTAGAAACGCCCACTTGGTGAGAGCGCCTTTGCACGTTCAGCGTCTTTACCTGCGACGGCATAGATCTCGCCCCACGAAGAATTATTGATGGCCGGATAGAGCGCCTTCTTCGCAATCATTCCTGCCCCTATGAAGCCCCACCGAACCGGATCGCTCGCCCTGCTCATCTGCTTCTCCTCCCGCTATCGCCCAAATGTCAGGGTGAGAACATAGGCTTAGCGCATCATGAGAGCAAGCAGTAAGCCCCCATTGGCCTCCGCGCCAGAGCCAACTCTCGATACGCTCCCGCTCCCACTTCGCTTTGGCACCTTTGTCGTGGTCGATCTTGAGACAACAGGAACCTCGCCGAGCGCCGGAGCCATGATTACCGAGATTGGTGCAGTGAAAATCAGAGGTGGCGAGATTCTTGGTGAATTTCATACCCTGGTAAATCCTGGCTCTCCCATCCCACCGTTCATCACAGTACTTACGGGGATTACCGATGCGATGGTTGCGCCAGCCCCGCTCTTTAGTGAAGTGCTACCCGCATTCCTGGAATTTTGCGGTTCAGCAGAAGAAACCATCCTGATAGCGCATAACGCTCCTTTTGATATTGGGTTCCTCAAAGCCGCTGCGGAGAACTACTCATATCCATGGCCAAATTTTCGCGTTCTCGACACGGTAAAGATCGCTCGGAAAACACTTGCTAAAGATGAGACACCAAATGTGAAATTAGGGACGCTTGCACAATATTTTGGTCTCGAGGAGCCGCCAACGCATAGAGCGCTCGATGATGCACGAGCAACCGTGCACATCTTCCATCATCTCCTCGAGCGGCTCGGAAATGTTGGTGTCGAGACTCTCGAAGAGTTGCAGAATTTCTCGCACCCGCTCAGTGAAAGCGAACGCGTAAAGCGCAGCCTTGCCGATGGATTGCCAAACGCAATTGGTCTCTACATATTCCGCGATCGAGAAGATAAACCTCTCTACATCGGAATCTCCAAAAACATTCGAAAACGTGTGCTCACATACTTCTCAGCTTCAGAAACTCGTTCGCGTATGCGCGAGATGATTTCACTAACAACCCGAATCGAGGCGCTCACGACGCCCACGTTGATTGATGCGCAAGTACGAGAGCTGCGAATGATCCAGGCGCATTCTCCCCGCTACAACCGCCGTTCTCGGTTCCAAGAGCGCACTCTTTGGCTCTCGCTCACCGAAGAGCGATTCCCGCGCCTAACAGTCTCGAAGGGACATGAAAAAATCACCTTGGAGAGCGAGGCAATCGGCCCCTTCGGCGGCCGCTTCGATGCCGACCTTGCTCGCCAAGCTCTCCACAGCGCAACAAATATTCGCCAATGTACGCCGCGAATTACGCCCGCATCTATGAAAAAAGCCAGCGCCTGCCTTCTCTATGATCTTAAGAAATGTTCTGCTCCATGTATTGGTGCAACTAACGAAGAGAGCTATGGCGAAGTAACGCTCCAAGTATCTCGCCATCTCACGCTACAAGCTGGCGAAGTGGTTACCCATCACTTTGAGAAAATCTCACAACTATCACGAGAAGAACGTTTTGAAGAGGCAGCCGAGGTCCGAAATCAACTAACGGCCTACTTGCGCGCCTTTTCGCGAAGCGAACACCTCAAATCATTCTCTGCTCTCGAGGAGCTCATCATCGCTAAGTTTTCGGATAGCGCTACAGAGATTGAGATTGCACAGATTCGACGAGGCTCGCTCCAACGTTCCATTACCGTTCACTCGGTCGACGAGATAGCACCTGCAGTAGTTGAGCTCAGATCCTCCGAAGCCTTTCTTCCGCAGAGCGATTCACTCTTTCCGCTCTCCACGCCCGAAGAGGTTGAGATGCTGATGAGATGGGCATCCGACGAGCTATCGCGACCGCTGGTGATTTCCGGTGAATGGACACTGCCGACATTCGGCGCTGCATTTCACAAAAATAAAGTTGAATCCCTTGCTAAACCTGATGAGAACGCTCCACCCAACTATTCAATAGCGCGCTAGCTGCTCCAGAATCAATCGCTTCTTCGATCCGTTGCAACGCCAGCGAGAATCTCTCCTCAAGATTTTCACTTTCAACATCCGTAGTAAAGCCCTGGTAAGCAATAAGAGTTGCCGCTCCATTTAAGAGAACTACTTCGCGCATTGCACCTTTCTTGCCGCTGAGAATTGCGCGGAGATGCTCGGCATTTTCCTGCGCGCTACCCCCTCTTAATTCATCAATGGAACGGTGTGGAATTCCCAAATTTTGAGGATTTATTTCAGTTTGTGCGATTTTTCCTGCGCTAATCACAAATACCTGAGTAGGCGTTGATAGCGATATCTCATCAAGACCATCGTTGCCCCGGAATACCAGCGCATCCACTCCTCGTGATCGAAGTACTTCGGCGACTATCGGAAACATTTCAACTTTCGCGACACCGATTGCGTATGCACTTGGTTTAGCTGGATTTGAAAGCGGCCCCAAAATATTGAAGATAGTGGGATATCCCAATGACTTCCGCGCAGGTCCTGCATGGCGCATAGCGCTGTGGAACATTGGAGCAAAACAGAACCCCAGCCCTATTTCCTTCACCAATTGCGCCACTTGAAATCCATTAAGGTCGATTTTGACGCCAAGCGCTTCGAGCACATCAGCCGCACCTGATTGCGATGTCGCCGCACGATTGCCATGCTTAACTACGCGCGCACCAGCGCTCGCTGCAACGATTGCTGACGTAGTTGAGATGTTAATCGTGTGAAATCCATCGCCGCCAGTTCCGACAGTATCGACCGCTCGTTCCGTGATGGCGATCGGAGCAGCGTGTGCGTACATAGCATCGATAAAACCCGCTACCTCAAGAGCCGTTCCGCCCTTACTTGTATGGCGCGCAAGGAATTCTGCAATTTCTTCTGTCGAGCGCGAACCAGCAAGTATCTCTTCCATGACAGATCGACTGTCAGCGGCGCTTAAATCTCTCTTAGCGGCCAAATCGGCGAGCGCCTCGTTCCACTCTTTTTGTGGATTACTAGCCATTGTCATCTCACCTCTACCAAATAACTTAGTCAGCGGTGACTAGTGAGCGGTGTGCGAGCTCGACGGCGCTACGACTGCTCTCTTGGAGAGTAGCGCTGCAACCTCGCGAGCGAGTGAGCGCGGATCAATTGGGTGGACGGCAATCGCCTCAACTCGCGCCCAGGTCGCCAGCCATCGATCTGCTTCTCGAGCAATAATCCCGACGATAGGTGGAGCCTGGTACATCTCGTCTTTGAGTTGGCGGGCTACACCCAGTCCGCCTTCAGGGGTGGCTTCGCCATCAACAATCAGCAAGGCTGCCTGGCCCTTGTCATCGAAATACCCCCGGAGCGCATCGGCGGTCGCAAATTCCTTGATGGTGATGGGGGCAAGCTCTGGGCTAGGCGAGGGAGTAATTGCCCGCTTGATAGCTGCGCGGACTTGCGAATTATCCGAATAGACCAGAACTATTTCGTGAGCCATAGGGCAAGCCTAATGGAGGGCGAGCGCGGCTACGCCCTGCCCACGCCCGCAACCCTTGCGCTTGGCTCGCGTGATGAGTTTCACCCCAATTTGACCCCCTCTGGAGCGGCCAAAAACTCTCTATTGCCGTGGAAAATCGGGAATAATCCACGTATGTCCGCGACCGCCCAGCATCAAGATTCGTACCACGCCAGTTCCTCCCGCCCCAACTTGGTAGCTGTTGGCACCATCGTCTGGCTCTCAAGTGAATTGATGTTCTTTGCAGCGCTCTTTGCGATGTACTTCACGACACGGTCGGTGCAAGGCCCCGAGATATGGAAAGCAAATACAGATCTCCTGGCAATTCCATTCTCTTCGCTGAACACAACAGTTCTTGTGCTTAGCTCGGTGACCTGTCAATTTGGTGTATTTGCTGCAGAGCGTTTCCAAGCGCGACGAACCGGCAAACTCCGAAACATCTCGTCGTGGGGTATGCGCGAGTGGTTCGCACTGACCTTTCTCATGGGCGCTTTCTTTATCGCGGGCCAGGTGTACGAATACGCCCACCTCGTGATGGAAGGCATCTCGCTAAGCAGCAACGCCTATGGCTCGGTTTTCTACATCACCACTGGCTTCCACGGTATGCATGTCACTGGAGGTTTACTGGCTTTTCTCATCGTTTTGATTCGCACAAGCTATGCGCGCACCTTTGGTCATAAGCAGGCAACTACAGCAATTGTGGTTTCTTACTACTGGCACTTCGTTGACGTTGTATGGATTGCGCTCTTCGCATCGATCTACCTAGTTAAGTAATTCACTCAGGAAAACAGGAAAGGCAGCGTCCGCTACATGTCACTCTTCAGATGGCTCACCGGCAAGAGGCGTCATCGCGCCATGGCCCCAGCCCTCTTAGTTGTCGGCCTTTTTCTGATCGGTGGCATCTACTCGGTTGCTGCAACCCCAAATAATGCAACCGCAAGCAATGCGCGATCTGCATTGATTGAGGAAGGCAAGAATATTTTTCTTAGAGGATGTTCTTCGTGTCACGGTCTAAATGCAGAAGGCGGCAGCATCGCACCGTCCCTTATTGGAGTTGGTGCGGCATCTGTTGATTTCCAAGTGGC
>CAZZFG010000004.1:8570-16435 GCA_964653345.1 uncultured Bifidobacterium sp.
GCAGATACCGATCCGCAAGCTGAGAAACGTGCTGAGCGTCAGGTTTCCATCCTCTTTCTCTTATCCACTGCCGGAACGCTGCTCTTCATCTACTCCTTCATCTGGATTCCTACAGATCTCTTTGTCTTCATTCCCCTACTAGGAAATATCAACGCACATAATCTTGGCATCGGCGCTGGATTGGGCTTTGCGCTCTTCTTTATCGGCGCTGGCGCTGTGCATTGGGCGAAAACTCTGATGCCCGACGAGGAAGTCATCGCACAACGCCACGAGATGCGCTCTAGCGATGAGGATCGAGCATCTTTTGTTGCAACCGTGAAAGCTGAGGCAGGAAAAGTTCAACTCGGTAGACGGTCAATGATTAAAAGAACTCTCGGGCTTGCCTTGGGGCTTGTTGGACTCTCCCCAATTATTTTGCTCCGCGATTTAGGCCCGTTACCTGAGCAACGCCTACTCAAAACCACATGGGACACTGGCGTGCGCATCGTCACCGATCCGGGTAATCGACCAATCCGACCAGAAGATCTTGAAGTTGGTGCGATCGCTCACATCCTCCCCCAAATTGATGATCCAGAGCATCGCAAACTTTCAGATATCGCCAAAGATGCAGCAATCTTGATTCGAGTTCGTCCGGCAGAGTTAAAACTCTCCGAAGAGAGAATGTCATGGACCCATGAGGGCATCATCGCCTTCTCCAAGATTTGCTCTCACATGGGTTGCCCGGTCGCGCTCTATGAGCAACAGACCAAACATCTGCTCTGTCCGTGTCACCAATCAACATTCGACGTGCCAACTGGCGCCAAAGTTATCTTTGGCCCCGCCGCGCGCCCTCTGCCACAATTGGCAATCACGGTCGATAGCGAGGGTTACCTCGTCGCCGCTGCACCATTCAATGAACCAGTTGGGCCGAGCTTTTGGGAGCGAAACATATGATCACACGTCGCGAGAAAATCGCAGGTGGGGTAGCTAATTTCATCGACGAGCGAACTGGTGCCGCTAAATGGGTGAAGAAGAACCTACAAAAGGTCTTCCCCGACCACTGGTCATTCATGTTGGGCGAAATCGCGCTCTACTCATTCATCATCCTGCTGCTCTCCGGTACTTTTTTGACGTTCTGGTTCGTGCCTTCTCAAGAAGAATTGGTTTACAACGGGTCCTACCAGCCTCTTAATGGCGTGAAAATGTCGGCAGCGTATGAATCCACGCTCAACATCTCCTTCGATGTGCGTGGTGGATTATTAATGCGCCAAGTTCACCACTGGGCTGCACTTTTGTTCCTTGCGGCAATGGTCGCTCACTTGATGCGCGTCTTCTTTACGGGTGCATTCCGTAAGCCACGTGAACTCAACTGGATCTTCGGCGTTGCACTGCTCACGCTCGGAATCGTCGAAGGATTCTTGGGGTACTCGCTCCCCGACGACCTGCTCTCTGGAACAGGTATCCGCATCGCTGAGGCGATCATTCAAGCCCTTCCCGTTATCGGAACGTATCTAGCTTTCTTCGCCTTTGGTGGCGACTTTCCGGGCGAACTCTTCATCCCGCGCATCTACACCGTGCACGTTCTGCTCCTCCCAGGAATCTTCCTCGCGCTGATCACTGTGCACTTAATGCTCGTCTGGTACCAGAAGCACACGCAATATCCAGGCGCCGGCCGAACAGAGAAGAATGTTGTGGGTTATCCACTTCTTCCGGTCTACATGGCAAAAGCTGGTGGTTTCTTCTTTATCGTCTTTGGTGTCACCGTATTGCTCGGCGCCTTTGCTTCAATTAACCCCATTTGGATCTTTGGTCCATACACCCCGACACAAATCTCAGCGGGCTCGCAGCCCGATTGGTACATGGGTTGGCTCGATGGCTTAGTGCGCATGGCGCCACCTCTGGAAACGCATGCCTTCGGCTACACCATCTCATGGAACATCTTGATCCCCGGTTTAATCATCCCGGGAATTATCTTCACGGGCATGGCGCTCTATCCATTTATCGAAGCATGGGCAACAGGCGACAAGCGGGAACATCATCTGTTGGATCGTCCACGAAACGCGCCTACCCGAACTGCCATCGGAGCGATGTCGCTCACTTTCATGGTGGTCGCGCTCATAAATGGTGGAAACGACCTGATTGCAACCCACTTTGGTTTGAGTATCAATCAGATTATGTGGGGAACGCGCATCAGCATCATCCTGCTTCCTCCATTGGCCTACATCATTACAAAGCGAGTGTGCCTCTCATTACAACGGTATGACCGCGAACTCGTGCTCCATGGCCGTGAAACTGGTCGACTAGTGATGTTGCCACATGGCGAGTACATCGAAGTTCACGAGCCGATCTCCCCAGAGAAGGCCTACTTGTTAACCCAGCACGAACAGGCCCTTCCTCTTGAGGCTCCCACTGCAGACTCAAATGGCGTTGCACCTCGCGGCGGAATTAAGGGCAAGGTCCGTGCCCGGTTGAGTAAAGCGATGCTCGGTGAACAGATTGCGAAGCCAACATCAGAAGATGTTAAAGCTCTCGACGGTGGTCATCACTAATTAATTAAAAAATCCCAGCCATGCATTCGAGATTTCGAGATGATATGTGTGGTTGGGATTTTTTATAACGTTAAATTTAACGTCGCTCGTATTGGAGCGACCAGCCCATGATGGAAATCAACAAGGCAGTTGCTCCGATTAATGTGAACCACCATCCGAGAATCAAACCGAGACCTGTGAGAGTAGCGAAGAGTGAAACCATAAATGGCCACCAGGAATGTGGGCTGAAGAAACCCTGCTCCCCCGCTCGATCAGCGATTTCGCCCTCGAGATTATCTTCAGGGAGCGTGCCACCTACGCGTCGATCGGTGAACCAGAAGTAGAACCCGATCAAGATCGCAAGACACGTACTCAAAACAAGCGCAACGCTACCCACGACCTCTTTGGACCATAGCGCGTAGACAACCGTGACGATGCCATAAAAGAGAGCAATGCCACCAAAAAGGCGCCATCCGAACTTCATCTACTTACCTGGCCTTTCTAGTTCTCTCGTGAGTGCAATGAAAGCAGTTATAGCTTAGTGAGGGGCTACTTCAGGGTGGTGGAGATCAAATGCGGGCCGCTCGCTTCGAATCCGGGGAATCGATGTGAAGTTATGGCGCGGCGGCGGACAGCTTGTCGCCCACTCCAGCGAACCGCCGTAGCCCCATGGATCATCTGTAGTGACCTTCGGAGCGTTTCGCGAGATCCAAATGTTGAGCATGAACGGGATAGTCGAGAAGGCAAGGAGGAAGGCGCCTACCGTGGAAATCATGTTCATGCCAGTAAACCCATCGCTGGCCAAGTAATCAGCGTAGCGACGAGGCATACCCACAATGCCGAGCCAATGTTGGATAAGGAATGTGAGATGGAAACCGACGAGGACCGTCCAGAAATGAATCTTGCCAAGAGTTTCGTTGAGCATGCGGCCGGTGAACTTTGGCCACCAGAAGTAGAAACCACCAAACATCGCAAATACGACGGTACCGAAGATGACGTAGTGGAAATGCGCTACCACAAAGTATGAGGCAGAGACTGCGAAATCTAGAGGCGGACTAGCAAGAATGATGCCCGTTAATCCACCGAAGAGGAAGGTAATCAAGAATCCGAGTGACCAGATCATAGGCGTGTCCATATGTACCTGACCGCGCCACATCGTTCCGATCCAGTTAAAGAATTTCACTCCCGTTGGAACACCAATCAAGAAGGTCATAAAGGAGAAGAACGGCAAGAGTACTTGCCCCGTTGTAAAGAGATGATGCGCCCAAACGGCAACCGACAACGCAGCAATCGCAATAGTGGCCGCAACAAGTCCCTTGTAACCGAAAATTGGCTTACGGCTGAACACCGGCAGGATCTCGCTCACGATTCCAAAGAATGGCAGCGCGAGGATATAAACCTCTGGGTGGCCAAAGAACCAGAAAAGATGTTGCCAGAGCATGGCGCCACCATTTGCCGGATCGAATATGTGCGCGCCAAAGCGACGATCTGCCTCAAGTCCAAGAAGTGCAGCAGCGAGTGGTGGGAACGCAAGGAGAATCAATATCGAGGTGAGCAGTACGTTCCAGGTGAAAATCGACATCCGAAACATCGTCATACCTGGAGCGCGCATACAGAAAATTGTTGTGATGAAGTTGACGCCACCAAGGATGGTGCCGAGGCCACCGATTGCTAGACCAACAATCCACAGATCACTTCCGATGCCCGGTGAATACTCCGCACTTGAAAGTGGTGCGTAAGCGGTCCAACCAAACGACGGAGCGCCTCCTGGAGTGAAGAAACCTGCAATCGCCATAAGGCCACCGAAGAGGTAGAGCCAGTACGAAAGCATGTTCATTCGCGGAAAGGCAACATCCGCAGCGCCAATCTGAAGCGGCATGATTTCATTGGCAAAACCAACGAAAAGCGGTGTAGCAAACATCAAGAGCATGATGATTCCGTGCATCGTAAAGAGCTGGTTGTACTGCTCAACGCTGAGGAACTGCAACCCTGGTCGAGCGAGCTCGGCGCGCATGAAGAGCGCCATGACGCCACCAATGAGGAACCAGATAAAGGAGGTGATGAGGTAGAGGTGACCGATGACCTTGTGGTCAGTAGTGGTCATCCACTTAACAATTAACCGCCCTTTACGTGATGGCTCAGTTGGGCGCGCTTGCGAAATTGTTGGCCGCTCTGCATATGTTGTCATGCAACTCCACCTTTAAGTGCGTTGATGTAGCTTTGATATTCCGCCGGTGAGACCACTTTTACAGTGAATCGCATCTGGGAGTGATTTCGTCCGCAATGCATATTGCAGAAGCCTGGATATGTGCCCTCTTTTTGCGCGGTAAATTCAAATTGATTCTTTACATAGGGCAGAGCTTGCATCTGCATCATGAAGGCCGGAATCCAGATGCTATGCACGACATCAGAGGCCGTAAGGTTGATGCGAATTCGCTCGCCAAGTGGAAGGTAGAGCGTTGGAAGTTTGCTTGGTGTACCTGTAACAGTCTTATCTTCGGCCTCAGGGTATGTGAACTGCCATGCCCATTGAACTGCATTCACATCAATTTCATGAACTGCAACTCCAGCAGGAGAGAGCTTTGTTATCGCTGATTGATCGCGCGCAGTGAAATAGAAGAGCACTGCGACAATGATGAATGGGATTACCGTGTACATAACTTCAAGTGGCATGTGATAACTGACTTGCTCAGGAAGTTGTTCCGGCCCACCCACGCTTGCACGTCGTTTTGCGCGGTACCTGAAAGCTGCCCAGAGAATTAGCGCCGCAGTAAATGCGCCAACTACGAAGGCGGCAATCCACGCCCACTGCCACAAGAAATGGGAACGATCATTGATATCTGTGACGCCGCGAGGGAACCCGAGCGCAGGTAGCTGTTCTGTAGAACATCCGGCGAGAGTGAGTGTAAGAAGTCCCATAGAGAAGATCGATAAGCGAGAGCGAATCTTGGCGCCTAATCGCTTGGGGCGGGCAGAGTTGAACCCGTTAATCGAGCGAACTTCTCCCCCGGTAGCCATAGGAAAAGAATAGTCGCCCCTTTCGCCAACCATAGAGTTGACGAGTACCGTCAGCCTCGTGGTAATGGTCACAGCAGGTGCCTTCGATGGCGAACGTCCACTGCACCCAGCCGGTGCAGAGGTGCTCCGCGCCGCTTTTGAGCGGGGTTGGGCCAGACCCGATGGACTCAGCGCGGCAAGCGCCCAGGCTCGCCATTTGCTCAATTCTGCTCGCGAAGAGATTGCAGCGGCCCTTCGAGTGAGCCCGACTGAGGTCGAATTCTGGGGTGAGCCCGCGCTAATCTCGCCAATCGCCATCATGGGTGCCTCGCATTTTGCTCAAGGCAAATTTATTGCGGGAGCAACGGAGCGACAGGAAATCCTTGCCGTCGGTGCGCGTGCGAAATCGATGGCCGTTATTCCTGTCTCTCACCATGGACTAATCGATAGAGATCAATTACTCGAAGAGCTTACGAACGATGCGACTGTCGCGATTCAAGCAGCGAACATCGAAACGGGAGTGCAACAAGATCTTGCGGACCTGACACCGCTTGTTGGTGGACTAGGCGCGCACCTCCACCTTGATTTCACTGCCGCCGGCCCACTCGTCAAACTTCCACCCTATTGGTCAACTGCCGATTTCCCGGCGAAAAGTTGGGATGGCCCTGCAGGGCTCGGTGTTATGTTGATTAACAACGAGCAACGATGGGCGAATCCTCTGGCATTGAATACGGCCCATCGCGCGCCGGGATCATTCTCGCTCCCGCTCGCGTTGGCAGCTGCTGCTTCGCTCACTGGTTGGCTTGATGATTCTGCGCGCGAAGCAGACCGGATGAGATCGCTCATAACATTGATGCGCACTGTCATTAAGCAGACTATTGTCGATGTAGATATTGCTGGCACCGGCGCCACCAATCAATCGCTGCCACATATTCTCTCGATATCTATCCTTAACGTCTCTGGCGAAGAATTAGTCTCTGCGCTTGCGCGTGAAGGATTTGCTGTTGCATCAGGTTCAGCATGTGTTGCATCTGCGATCGAGCCAAGTCACGTCTTGCAAGCGATGGGATTACTAACCCACGGCAATATCAGAATCTCACTCATGCATGGCGTAGCCGAAAGCGACGTTAAAAAATTCCTTGCGCTCCTTCCAGGTATCGTGGAGAAGCTACGGATGGATGCGGGGGTTTAACGTGGAACTCGACTGCATGGGCGCGCTCTGCCCAACGCCAATAATTCAATTAGGCAAAGCAATTAGAGAGCTCCCTGTGGGTGCCACCATTCTCTTGAAAGCAGATGACCCTGCGACTGAAAGTGATCTCTCGGCGTGGTCTCGACTTACTGGACATACTGTCGTACCAGTTTCAATACACACCTATCGAATTACCAAAATTAAGAAATAGTTAGCCGCTCTGCTACCTGTTCTGCGGATTTTTGCCCATAACTTTCAGCAAATCGCTCAATAAACTGCTGTCGTGTAAAGCGGTACTCCTGTCCACCTTGCGTCTCCAGGCAATAGGTTGCAACCATCGAGCCAACCTCAGCGCACTCTTTCAATTCCAAACCCCACCCAAGCGCCGACAGGAAACCAGCACGGAACGCATCACCGATACCCGTTGGATCAACCTTGCTTCGTTCTTTGGCAACACCTACCGTGATTGTTTCGAATGAATGCGACTCTATTTGAGCGCCTTTTGAACCCAAGGTGGTGATGCAAATTTCTACATTATCAAGAAAGTCTCTCTTGTCCCATCCTGTTTTCTGCATTGCAAGCGCCATCTCATATTCATTTAAAAATGAATACTTCGCTCCAACTAAGAGATTACGAATGCTCTCGCCATCGAGGCTTGCCAACGTTTGCGAGATGTCGGCTGCAAAAGGCACTTTATGTTGACGACATTCCTCTGTGTGCCGGAGCATCGCCTCAGGGTCATCAGGAGCAATCAGTACAAGATCGAAACCATTCCTACTCTTGAAGATCGGGCCAAGCTCAATATTTCGGGCTTCGCTCATCGCTCCGGGATAAAAAGATGCAATTTGATTAAGTGCTTCATCCGTGGTGACAGTAAAGCGCGCCGTTAATTGAGTTTGTGAGATGTAGAGCTCTGTCGTATCTACCCCATGCCGAGTAAGCCAAGAGTTGTAATCAGTGAAATCTTCTCCCACAGCAGCGATGAGTACTGGCGAGCCTCCTAGTACTCCCATACCAAAGGAAATATTGGCGCCTGTACCACCGCGACGAACTTCAAGATTGTTCACTAGAAAGGAGAGCGAAATTTTCTCTAAGGAATCGACAACGATGGAATCGGCGATCTTGCCGGGAAAACTCATCATGTAATCGGTGGCCACCGAGCCGGTGAC
>CAZZFG010000005.1:0-16366 GCA_964653345.1 uncultured Bifidobacterium sp.
GTGATGAGAGTTTCGTGGATTTCCCTCCAGAGCGCCTAGGCTCTCTGGGGAGGAGCTGAGCGTAGCGGGAACCCACTACTGCCCTCAAATAATCGTTGGGAAAGGGTCGCGATGAGGCCAAAAAACGGCGCTGAGATGGGCCCCTTGGTCATTGATGTGGTGGTAGCCAAGGCTTTTGCCACCAATTGTTGGATTCTCGCTGCGGAGGGCAGCGATCAGGCCCTAATCGTCGATCCAGGCATCGGCGACCCCTACCTCCACGAAGCAATTCTGGAGCGTTGCGCAGAGGCAAAGCTCCACCCAGTGGCAACTTTTATTACCCACGGCCACCTCGATCACATGTTTTCACTCGCCCCACTCTGCTCCTGCGAGAAGATTCCTGCCCTCATTCACAGCTCTGACCGCGCACTTCTTGCCAATCCAGAGCGCGCTCTCACGCGGAGTACCGCCGCGATGATTCCTGCCGGGATGAGTTTTGTTGAACCAGAAGAAGTAATCGAGCTCTCGGATGGAATCTCGCTAGAGATTGCTGGCCTCCACCTCACATTTCATCATGCGCCAGGTCATACCCCCGGCTCGACAGTTGCTGAAATCAATTCCCAAGCGCTCATCTCCGGAGATGTGCTCTTTGCTGGCTCGATTGGCCGAACCGACTTACCGCTCGGCTCGTTAAGCGATATGGAACGTTCATTACGTGAGAAAATTGCCCCGTTGCCCGATCACTTGCGCGTTCTTCCAGGCCATGGACGTACGAGCACTATCGGCGCCGAGCGCGTTGGAAATCCTTATCTGCGCGCTGCTATGGAAGGACGATTGGGGTGACGAGCGGGATGAAATATCAAGCGCCCAAAGGCGTTAAGGAGTATCTCCCGCCTTCGTCTGCGCTCTTTGAGCGAGTTCGAGAGGCGCTGATTTCGCCTGCTCGCTTGGCAAATTACCAATTGATGGAATTAGCAATCTTCGAAGAGACGGAGGTTTTTACCCGCGGAGTTGGTGAATCTACCGACGTAGTTTCAAAAGAGATGTACACCTTCACTGATCGCGCAGAGCGCTCATTGACGCTCCGTCCTGAAGGAACAGCTGGCGTCATGCGAGCGGTGATTGAAAGTGGATTAGATCGCGGGCAACTGCCAGTAAAGATTTGGTACGCCGGTCCATTCTTTCGAGCAGAGCGACCTCAGGCTGGGCGCTATCGCCAGTTCTATCAAGTAGGAATAGAAGCAATAGGTAGCGAAGATCCATTACTTGATGTCGAGGTTATCTCTATCGCTGCGAAGGGCTTTGCTGCACTTGGATTGACTGGATTCGAACTAGTAATCAACTCTCTTGGGGACAGCGAGAGTCGTAGCGCATATCGGCAAGCGCTCTCGGAATATTTGCTGTCGTTATCACTTGATGAAGCAACGCAAGAACGAGCGAAATTAAATCCGCTCCGCGTTCTCGATGACAAGCGACCTGAAATGATCAAAGCTCTCGCCTCTGCGCCAAGCATTGTAGATTTTCTCAACGACACTTCCCGAGCAGAATTCGAGGTAGTACAGCAAGGCTTAACCGATCTTGGAATTAAGTATTCGATTAATCCGCGCTTAGTAAGAGGACTCGATTACTACACGAAAACAACTTTTGAATTTGTACATCCGCTACTTGGTGCACAATCGGGCATTGGTGGTGGCGGTCGTTACGACGGATTAATGGAATCACTTGGTGGTCAACCTTTATCTGGAATCGGTTTTGGCATTGGGGTTGACCGAGTAATACTTGCCTGCGAAGCGGAGGGGATTCAACTCCTTCAAGAGCGCGAATTGAGTTGTTTCATCATCCCGCTCGGGGCTGAGTTCGAAGGGCAGGCGCTCAAGATTGCAACCGAACTTCGCGACCAGAAGTTGCGCGTGGATCTAGCATTTGGCGGTCGCGCGCTGAAGGGTGCAATGAAAGCTGCCGATAAATCTGGTGCGCGATACGCCTTTGTTTTGGGGGAACGTGAGAGCCAAAGCCAGGAAGTGGAGATCAAAGAGCTCGCCTCCGGGGTCGTGCAATCCATTAGGCTCTCCGACTTACCGCAGTTCTTAATAAGGAGTCTGGGTGCGAACTCATAAAGCAGGCCATTTAACGAGCAAAGATGATGGGCAAGAGGTAATTCTCACCGGTTGGGTTGCTCGCCGTCGTGATCATGGCGGAGTTGCATTTATTGATCTACGTGATGCCTCTGGTTGGGTTCAGGTAGTTATCAACGATGAATCCGTTGCTGCAGCGCTACGCGCTGAATGGTGCTTGAAGATTGAAGGCAAGGTGCGCAAACGTCCGGCCGGGAATGAGAACGCACAAGTTGCCACCGGTGAGATTGAAGTGCTTTGTGATCAGTTAACCGTTTTGAGTGAATCAGCGCCGCTGCCATTTCCAATTGATAGTGGAGACAGGGTAGAGGCGAACGAAGAGACGCGATTGAAATACCGATATCTAGATCTTCGTCGCGAAGGCCCTGCTCGAGCGCTTCGCACTCGCTCGAAAGTTACCTCAATCATTCGACGCGTCATGGAGGAATCTGAGTTCCTCGAGATCGAGACACCAAATCTCACACGTTCCACCCCTGAGGGTGCGCGAGATTTTCTAGTTCCAGTTCGCCTTCAACCTGGCAGTTGGTATGCCCTTCCACAATCGCCACAATTATTTAAGCAACTTCTTATGGTGGCTGGCATGGAGCGTTACTATCAAATTGCGCGCTGTTTTCGTGACGAAGACTTTCGCGCAGATCGCCAACCTGAATTCACTCAATTAGATATTGAAATGAGTTTTGTCACCGAGGATGATGTACTTGCATTGACAGAGAAATTGCTGGCGCAAATATGGCGAGAGTTACACGATTATGAGATTCCTATGCCGATACCTCGAATGACTTATGCAGAGGCTATGCGTCGCTTCGGCTCAGATAAACCTGATCTCCGTTTTGGTAATGAAATCACCGATGTAACAGAATTTTTCAAAGAAACAGAATTTAAGATCTTTCAGAGTGAGTTCGTCGGCGCTGTCGTGATGCCAAATGGTGCGCTGCAAGCTCGTAGAGAGCTCGATGCTTGGCAGGAATGGGCTAAAGCGCGCGGAGCAAAAGGTTTGGCATACATATTGATTGGGGAGAATGGCGAAGTTTCGGGCCCTGTCGCCAAGAATATCTCCGAAAAGGAACGGAACTCGATCGCCAATGAAGTTGGCGCCCAACCGAATGATGCGATTTTCTTCGCAGCGGGCGAGCGCATGTCTGCACTTGCGTTGCTGGGCGCAGCGCGCCTTGAAATCGGCAAGCGTTGTGGCCTTATTGCTGAGGGAGAGTGGCGATTTTTATGGGTTGTTGATGCGCCCATGTTTGAAAAGACTGACGAGGGTCGATGGACTGCAGTCCATCATCCCTTCACAGGTCCGAAACCTGAATTCGCAAAAACCTTCCATCAAGATCCAGCAAATGCCCTCGCTTATGCATATGACATAGTTCTTAATGGAAACGAAATTGGGGGCGGGTCAATTCGAATCCATCAACGCGAAATGCAGCAACGAGTATTTGATGTGATTGGTTTAAGTCAAGAAGAGGCAAGTTCGAAATTTGGTTTCCTTCTTGAGGCGTTCACCTATGGGCCCCCACCACACGGGGGAATCGCGTTAGGAATCGATCGACTTACAGCGTTGATTGCTGGAGTGGAATCAATTCGCGAGGTGATTGCGTTTCCAAAAACCGCAAGTGGCGGAGACCCGCTTACTGGCGCGCCCACTCCAATTACCTCTGCGCAACGAAAAGAAGCGGGCATTGATGCCAAACCTGACGAGAACAAGTCGCCCGAGAAAATTGATTAGAAACATGAGTAGGGAAAGAAATAGGCAGAAAAGGGTCAGTCTGCTGGTAATCGGTGTGAGCTTGATAGCCCTGCTTGCTGGGTGTGGTGCGAATTCGAAGATTTACTCGAAGAATTCACAACTTGGGGTTTTCTTCACGGTTCCCACTGGATGGCATCAAATACCCGAGGAAGATATTCGTAGCTACGAAGTTGCCGGAGCTGATGCCGCCGCTAAACAGAAAGCAGATTTAGTGCTTTGGCAAGAGGCTTATAGCGCAAGCGAGAAAACAAGCGCGAAGAATTTGTTGCAATTACAAGCGCCAACAGCTCTCACCGCTTTCGTAAGAGTCCGCGCGCTCACTTTCGAAGAGAGTGACGCGATGTCCTATAACGGATTACGAAACCTCATTCTTCCGGTAACTGATTTGATCGCTGGCACCTCACAAGTTGTGGGCAATTTCGAGTTAATTGATGAGAAAGAGATCGTTACTGAAGAGGCTCGCGGTTTGCAGACTATCTTCTCTTTTACTCCCAAGGATGGAAAGAATGAGACAGTCCATCAAACAGCCTTATTGGCCAACGATAGAGGTTCCATTTATTTTTTCCTTGTTCGATGCACCACTGAGTGCTTTAATGATGCCCAATCAGAAGTGGATGCAATCGTGAAGTCATTCACAGTGAAAGGTAAGAAATGACTCAATCCATTGCTCCGACCTTCGAAGGTAGGCCTCGAGATACAGATCGACGAACTCGAATTCATCTCAGTCTTTTCGATAGATTGAAGTTTCTAGTCGCCTTCACAATCACATTTTTCGTACTTGTTTGGTCGGCAATGGCGGGCAATCCTTTGCTGGGATTTGCTGATGCGCTAAGAGAGACTAGTAGGTCGGCTTGGTGGCTATTCCCATTGGCGGGAATCGAAATCATTCGACAGATACATTTCTTAATTTCAGAATTCGCTTCGCCGTACCATGGATTTTGGCAGAAGTATTTCTCGTTCATCGATCGCACGCTCCATCGCATTAGCGATTGGAATAGATTCCGTCTTTCCCGCGCTTTGAAACTTCTCCTCTTTATTGCATTGCTCGCAGTGATTCTCGGGGCTATCTACGATGAAGCACCAGTTCGGGCATTGTTCTTGGCGCCTGCTGCGCTTTGGGCGGCTATGCCATTTATCGCGCAATTGATGTTCGCGGTTGTTTTCATTCTGATTCAATTCGTCGCGATTTTCTGGTTCCTTTCGCGTGGTGGCATAGATGTGTATTTCCCTGATGACATTCGGACAAGGTTTAGTGATGTTTGGGGTCAAGACCACGTCGTTGCGCGGATTAGAGAAAATCTCATGTTCTTGGAGAAACCCGAAGACATTGAAAAGTTCGGCGGTTATGTGCCAGGTGGAATTTTGCTCTGGGGTCCTCCAGGAACTGGAAAGACTCTGATGGCAGAAGCGATGGCAGGTGAGACTGGCAAACCTTTCGTCTTCGTAGATCCTGGCGCGTTTAACAATATGTTCTTCGGAGTAGGAATCCTCAAGGTTAAATCTCTCTTTCGAAAATTACGAAAACTTGCGCTCCGTTATGGTGGCGTAGTCGTCTTTTTTGATGAAGCTGACGCGTTGGGCAATAGAGGGCTTGCGCCAGCGGGCGGCATGGGGCGCTATAGCGAAAATTCGAGTCCAATATTTGGAAGTGAGTGCCACGGTGGCAATTACCTCTCACCGGCAAGTGCCAATCTCGTAGTCCGCGAGCGTTTCGTAATGGGCGCTGGTGGTGGCGGTGGCGCAGGTACCGGCACGCTGCAAGCGTTGCTAACAGAGATATCGGGCTTGAAGAAACCGCGCGGTTTCCTCAACCGAGTGGTTCGTCGCACCCTAGGAATGCGACCAAAGACACCGCCGAAATATCGAATCTTGATCGTTATGGCTACGAATCTACCCGAGGCCCTCGATGAGGCGTTGTTACGCCCTGGTCGAATCGATCGAATGTACCGAGTTGGATACCCGAGCAAAGCCGGGCGAATTCGCACCTATGAGGGGTACTTGGCGAAAGTTTCGCATTCATTGACAGCTGAAGAGATCGACAAACTTGCAACGATTACACCTTACGCCACGGGCGCTCGCATTAAAGACACCATCAACGAGGCTCTTATTTATGCGATAAGAAGTGGGCGAACAACGATTACCTGGCCAGATGTGATCAAGGCTAAGCAACTTAAAGAGCTTGGACCTCCCGAAGATGTTGAATATATCGAGCGCGAGCGCCATGCAGTTGCGATACATGAGGCATGTCATGGAGTAATGGCCCATGTAGTTCGTCGACACATGATGATTGATTTGGCGACTATTGAAAAGGGCTCTGATTACCTTGGAATGGTTGCAAGCATTCCACCTGATGATCAATTCACACGTTGGAAGAGTGAATACGAATCAGACATCCTTGTTTCACTAGCCTCATTGGCTGGCGAACGGATGTTCTTTGGCGGCGACAACTCTTCGGGAGTTTCTGGAGATTTAGAGAGCGCAACTACCATTGCAAGCTTTATGGAAGGGCATTGGGGAATGGGCTCGACGGTCTCATCGCATGCATCCAACAAACGATTTGAAGTGGGAGCACCTGGCGGCGGTAAAGAAAAACGAGGGGATGCAGCAAAGGAAATGCGACGCTCCCTCGCAGACCGAATTGAAGGTAACCTCGCTGCGCTACTGGTCAAAGCCGAAAAATTACTGAAGGAACACCGCGATCAAGTGCTCTCGTTGGCGCACGCGTTAGAAGTGCACAAAACGCTCTCAGGTGAGGATGTCGCAGCGGTGATTGATGGCGTGGCTGGACCGATGGTTGATGGCACGCCGTACACGAAATCGAAAAACATCAAAATTCTCGAGAACTATCACGAGTCGGCGATGCGTGCTCATAAAGATCACAATTCGCCATCTATTCAACTTCCTGAACTGCAGTAATCTCGTAATCGAATTAGGAATTGAACGTGGACCTTTTTGATAACGCGGAGAACGTATCTGCACAAGCACCGCTTGCCGCTCGCATGCGTCCACAATCAATTGATCAAGTGGTCGGACAAGAACATCTGCTACAAATAGGTTCACCGCTTTCGCGTTTGCTGGCACGAGAAAAAGGTGCGCCACCAGCAATCATCCTTTATGGTCCGCCAGGTTCTGGCAAGACCACTCTTGCGCTGTTACTTGCAAATGGCCGCAGGTTTAGACAGCTATCCGCCGTATCGGCAGGTATCAAAGATGTTCGCGATGAGATCGAAGGCGCTCGTTATCAATTGAGTCAGCGCGGAACCGAGACAATACTTTTCATTGACGAAGTTCATCGGTTTAATAAAGCACAACAAGATGCGCTGCTCCCTGCCGTAGAAGATAAAATCGTAACTTTAATTGCAGCCACAACTGAGAATCCATCCTTTTCCATCATTACCCCTCTACTGTCTCGCTCCTTAGTAGTTCGTCTCAATCCTTTGGCGAAGCATCATGCCGAGCAATTGATAGATCGCGCACTGAAATCTGAAATTGGATTAAATGGCGCTGCCGAGATAAGTGATGACGCTAAACAAGAACTTGTGCGCCTGGCTCATGGTGATGCACGTAGGCTGCTAACGTATCTTGAAGCAGCTACTGGTGCAGCCGTTGCTGGGGTCATCACGCGCGAAAGCGTGAGCGCTGCAGCAGATCGGGCTTTGGTCGATTTCAATGTGGATTTGCACTACGACATCATCAGCGCCTTCATTAAATCTGTCCGCGGCTCTGATGTTGATGCGGCAATTCACTATCTCTTGCGAGCGATTGAAGGAGGCGAAGATCTTCGCTTCCTAGCCCGCAGATTGATGATTTTGGCCAGTGAAGATATTGGTATGGCAGATTCGCAAGCCCTTCTCATCTCGACTTCAGCGGCCCAAGCAGTTGCGCTCGTGGGCGCTCCTGAGGCGTACTACACGTTGGTACACGCGACGGTGTATTGCGCACTAGCTCCTAAATCGAATGCAGTTGCTCGAGCGTTATCGGCCGCCCAAGAAGACCTCGCTCGCGGTGAGATTGGTGAGGTGCCCGAGAATCTCCGGGACGGCAATTCGCCATTCGGTCAGAGCGGGATTTACCGGTACCCTCATGACTATCCCGAGGGTGTAGTGAGCGCGCAGTACCTGCCCGGACCGCTAGTTGGTCGGCGATACTACGAACCCACAACTCATGGGGCAGAAGCGCGCATCTCCCAGGCGCTGATTCGAATTAGAGAGATTTTGGAGGAGCGAGCATGAGCGGTGGTGGCATCGCAGCCATTATTGCGGCAAGCGCCTTGGCAATTATTGCCATTGCTGTTGCGTATGCAGTCTTTCGTTTCAGCAGAGTTCTAGATGAAGCTCGAACAGCGATTAAGAATGTGACAACGGAGACTGTCCCGCTCCTTGAGGAGGTCACAACTACTGTAGAGCTCACCAATCGTCAATTAGAGCGAGTCGACAATCTCACGAGAAATGTCGAATCAATGGCGAACAAATTGACTTCATCCGCCGACTCGATTCTCTCTAAAGGATCGGCTGCAAAATTGGCAGGAGTCGCTTGGGGAATTGCAAAAGCTGCGCGGAAAAAGAAGAGTTAATCGATGCAGAATCTTCGTAAACCAGGTCGCGAATAAAACAATATGAACTCAGCTGAGATCAGGCGTCGTTGGCTCTCTTTTTTTGAGAGCGAAAACAGAGTGGGTTTAAAACATACTGTCGTTCCGTCGGCATCTCTTATCGCCGATGATCCGAATCTGCTTTTGGTTAACGCTGGAATGGTGCCTTTCAAGCCATTCTTTCTCGGCGAACTCGCTCCGCCGTATCAAAGGGCAACGTCAGTGCAGAAATGCGTTCGAACGTTAGATATTGATGAAGTTGGCAAGACCACTCGACATGCATCGTTCTTTCAGATGTGTGGGAATTTCTCCTTTGGCGATTATTTCAAAGAAGGAGCCATCGCGCTTGCATGGGAGTTGCTCACCAAGCCAGTTGCAGATGGTGGTTATGGATTCCCCGAATCGAAACTTTGGGTCACTGTTTATCACGACGATGACGAGGCAGCATCTATCTGGGAGAAGAAAATTGGCGTCTCACCCGAGCGAATTCAGCGCCGCGGGATGGCAGATAATTTTTGGTCGATGGGCGTTCCTGGTCCCTGTGGTCCATGTTCTGAGATCTACTTCGATAGGGGAGCGCAGTATGGTCGCGAGGGTGGTCCAGTAGCCGACGAAGATCGATACCTAGAGATCTGGAATTTGGTGTTTATGCAATTTGAGCGAGGAGCCGGAAGTGGCAAGGATGACTTTCCAATCCTCGGCGACCTTCCCAAGAAAAGTATCGATACTGGACTTGGCTTAGAGCGAACTGCCGCACTTCTCCAGGGCGTCGATAACATCTATGAGATCGACACGACGAGAAAGATTCTCGATGTAGCGTCAGCTTTGACTCAGAAGAAATACGGCACCTCAGGAAGTAATCCAAAGATCGACGTGTCACTTCGCGTCATTGCTGATCACGCGCGCACTGCCGCAATGTTGATCTGTGACGGCGTTACACCAGGTAATGAAGGGCGAGGTTATGTATTGCGTCGCATGATGCGTCGCACGATTCGCAATATGCGGATCCTTGGGGCGCAAGATGCAACGATTGTTGAACTCATGGATAGCGCAATCGGAGCTATGGGGGAGCAATATCCCGAGCTGATTGCCGATCGCAATCGAATCACACAGGTTGCTGCGAATGAAGAGGAATCATTCCTGCAGACCCTCCGCGCTGGTACGACGCTTTTCGAGAGCGCCGCTTCCGACTTAAAGAAAGAAAAGCGAAACACAATCTCAGGAGATGATGCATTCAAACTTCATGATACGTACGGATTCCCGATTGATCTCACACTCGAGATGGCTGAAGAAATCGGATTGAAGGTTGATCAAGAGGCATTTAAAACTTTGATGAGTGAACAAAAAACGCGCGCGAAAGCCGACGCGAAAGCTAAGAAGACTGGACACACAGATCTCACGGTGTATCGCAGCGCCATTGACGTGGCGGGTCCAACAAAATTCCTAGGATATGAATTTTTCAATGCCGAGGCGAAGCTTGCTTTCCTACTTAGTAAAGGCGTCCCCGTGCAAAGTGCTCGAATGGGTGAAGAGGTAGAGGTCATTCTTGATCGAACACCGTTTTATGCAGAGGGCGGTGGTCAGGTCGCAGACTGGGGCAAACTCGTAAGCGGAAATGGTGCTCAAGTAGAGATCGATGACGTGCAGGCTCCACTTCCTGGTCTTTTCGTCCATCGCGGCAAGGTTGTTGCCGGCGAGATTTCAGTTGGTGAACAAATGTTCGCAGAAATTGATAACGATCGTCGTCATGCGCTGTCACGGTCACATACAGCAACGCACATGGTTCATAAATCCTTCCGAGAAGCGCTAGGAGAAACGGCTACCCAAGCAGGCACTGAGAATCAACCAGGGCGATTCCGTTTTGATTTCGCGGCAGTAGGAGCAGTCTCCGAGATAACAATGAGTGAAGTGGAAGATCGGGTAAATACCCAACTGATTAAAGATTTACCGGTAAGCGCTGAAGTGATGTCCCAAGCCGATGCTAAGAAGAGCGGTGCGATTGCGCTCTTTGGTGAGAAGTATGGCGATGAAGTCCGTGTTATCTCAGTGGGCGATTGGGCGAAGGAGCTATGTGGAGGCACTCACGTATCCCGCTCCAGCCAACTTGGCGTTGTAAAACTTCTCGGTGAATCATCTATTGGCTCTGGCGTTCGACGAGTTGAGGCGTTAGTCGGAGTCGATGCGTATCGATTCTTCGCCCGCGAACATTTGATTGTGAATTCAGTTAATGAGGCGCTGAAGGTGACTAAGGTCGAGGAGTTGCCCGAGCGTATCGAGACCATCCTTGAGAAACTCAAAGGAGCCGAGCGAGAAATTGCCCAATTCCGCAGCAAAGAGGCGTTGGCGCAAGTTGATCAACTCCTGGCCAAGATTGTTACCGTTGGAAAGGCAAAGGCTGTTATTGCCACAGTGATTGGCGAACTAGGTAATGATGAATTACGGGCGTTAGCGGGAGCAATTGCAGAGCGAACGCGTGGCGAGGCTGTGGCAATTGCACTCTTTAGCGCAGGTAAGAAACCAATAGTGGTAGCCCAAACCACAGAGAGCGCTCGCGCCTTAGGTGTGAAGGCTGGGGAAATGGTCAAGCGCGCTTCGAAAGCCCTAGGCGGTGGTGGCGGCGGCAAAGATGACTTCGCGCAAGGTGGCGGTGCCGATTCAGCTGCAATTCCTGCGGCGGTCAAAGAATTAGAGGCGTACCTAGCAACTATTGGCTAGCCTTTTCCCGATGGAGAACCAGCCGCACACTCATAGCAATCCCACACGCATCATGGGAGTGGATCTCGGGCGAGCTCGTATCGGAATAGCACTCTCAGATTTGAGTGGGATTCTCGCCTCACCTTTTACAACAATCTCACATAACGATGATTCTGATGTCGCTATCACAGCTATTGTAAAAGTTGCAGAAACAGAGCAGGTATCTGAGATAGTAGTGGGAATTCCATACAGCTTGTCGAAAGAGAATTCTTCAGCGCGCGATGATGCCATGGAATTTATAGCTGGACTAGGCAAGCACACCTCCATCAAAATCACCGGTTATGACGAGCGATTCACGACGGTGTTGGCATCGAAGAAGTTGCGCGAAACGGGCCATGATTCTAGAACTATGAAATCAAAAATCGATGCGATGGCTGCGACGGAAATTCTTCAGCAGTTTTTGGATAATCGTGGAATTTAGCAAAAAGCGTCGAGTTCAAATTTCAGCATTTGCTGTGATAATACTTCTGATCGCGGCAATGGCAATTGTTCGAGAGGTGCGCAAACCTGAACCGATACCAAATTATTCAATTAGTGAACGATCTGGTGAAACAACGGTAGTTATTCCAAGTGGGTCAACTGGTGATGAAATAGCCAAAATACTTTTTGATGCCGGCGTTGTAAAAAGTGCACGAGCGTTCTTTGCCGCGGCTACGGCAAATCCGAAATCGCAATCCATTCAGCCGGGAACATACACTCTCGATACCAAGATTCCTGGAGCAGAGGCAGTGATGCAGCTGCTGGACCGCGAGCGGCGCACGCTCGTGCTTCTCATTAAAGAGGGTGAGCGAACCTACGAAATCGGCGAGAATCTTGCTCGGTTGAAATTTAACGCTACAGAAATTGAAGCATTTATCAACGAACAAGTGGCTATACCTGGTTTTGGCGAGCAAGATCCTGAAGGCTTTTTTTTCCCAGCAACCTACAACCTCACACCCAACGATGATCTTTCGGTGATTAGAAAACGATTGTTGAGTAAATTCGAAGCTACTGCGAGTGAATTGGATTTTCAGGCGGGGGCTGAAAAGTTGGGTCTGACGCCATACGAAGCTCTGATCATCGCTTCAATTACGCAATCAGAGGGTTTTAACGAAAGCGATTTTCGAAAAATTGCCAGGGTTATCTACAACAGGATTGATCTCGGGATGCCGCTGCAGATGGATAGCTCAGTTCTCTATGCGCTGAAAGAACGTCGGATAGCGGTGACAAGAAAAGATATCGGTATTGCTTCTGCGTACAACACCTACAATCGACGAGGACTTCCACCCACGCCAATTAGTAATCCAGGTAGAGCTGCCCTCGCAGCAACGTTGAACCCAGAAACGGGTGATTGGTTATACTTTGTAACGGTGGCGCCGAGCGTTACGAAATTCACCGCATCATATGAAGAATTTCTCTCCTTCAAAAGAGAGTTCCAGAAGAATCTTAAAGCAGGGAAGTTCGGGGGCGAATCATGATGAAGGCAAGCGTCTTAGGATCACCTATCGAACATTCGCTCTCACCATTAATTCATAATTGTGCTTATCAAATTCTTGGTTGGGATTGGCATTACGAGAAGCACGAAGTGAATTCAGGTCAATTAGGAGACTTTCTAGCGGAAAATATCGCCACTTTTCGTGGACTATCACTGACAATGCCGTTAAAGGAAGAAGCGCTCGCGCTCTGCGATTCCCTCACAGATCTTGCTAAACGGGTAAACGGTGTTAACACCCTTGTGTTCGACGAATTGGGCATGCACGGTGATAACACCGACGTTCAAGGGTTCATCGATGCCATGTCGTTTCATCAAGTAGCGATACCTGATTCAGCAACCGTTTTAGGCGGTGGTGCCACTGCGCGTGCTGCTATTGCGGCGCTTGATGGCAGGGCACACTATGTAAATGTCTACTCGCGCTCAGCACACCGTACGAAAGCTTTGGTGAATTCGGCAAATGTTTCACTTGTGAACGTCCATCCTTGGGAGGAGCTATCTACTAACGGGGACGGACTTTCCGCTGCGTTAGTCATTTCTACAACACCAAAAGGCGTCACAGATTCTCTTGAGATCAATGGGGTCGCAGGCACGCTCTTCGAATCGCTTTACAACCCATGGCCAACTCAATTATTGGATTCATGGCGTAAATCGGGAGGTTTTGGCATCGACGGATTGGATCTCTTGGTATGGCAAGCCATTGGGCAATTGGAGTTGATGGGTAACGACCCAAGCGGGGTACAGAGCCGTCGCGAGGAGCTTTATCACCACATGCGAGCCAGTGCACTTGATGCTCTTAGCCTGTAAGCAGCGCTTGGTGTTGATAGTTTTCCGGGAGATGCTGATTAAGTAATTACTCTGCGGCAGTGCTCAGCTCATCAATTTTGTCATGCATTATCGAGATAACTGCCACCATTCTGATTGTTCAATTCATTTCGGGAAAACTGCAACTCACTATGTCGAGGGGTTATGTATTCTTCTTCGCCTTGACATTGAGCGCATACACCGATGAGCGAGCAGTGATTCTTTTTATCACATCGCTATTTATCATCTCGGAGTTCGATCGCAGCGAATATCGAATACCTGATGTATTCACCAAAACCACGCTCTTTGCATTCACCTTGCTCGCTGGAGATAACTGGCAATTACTTGCGTTAACGTGGGGTTGGATGGCGCTGATGTATCTGATTACATACCTTGCACCTCAATCAATCGGGCGAGGAGATGTAAAGCTCATCGGTTCCCTCATTCTGGTTTCCCCGTGGATGATCAATGTGCCCCCAGCCACATATTTACTGGCACTACTCGGGATCTCTAGCGTGCTGGCGCTGCCTGTTGCGTTGTGGAATCGGAAGGCAAGAAGGCACGTGCCCTTTGCCCCAGCCATTTCAGCCGCCGCGCTGCTCCTCTTGGAATTGGGAATGGGCGGCAAGTAGCGGTAGTTATCTGAGAGAATCATCCAATGCTCAGATGGCTAACTGCTGGTGAATCTCATGGCCCAGCCCTGTCCGCGATTGTTGAAGGTATCCCGGCTCACGTTGAGATAACTTCGCGAGATCTCGATTTCCATCTGGCTCGTCGGCGCCTGGGTGTTGGTCGCGGCGCTCGACAAAATTTTGAAGCAGACCAAATTTCTATTCTCGGCGGCGTCAGACATGGGCAAAGCCAAGGCGGCCCAATCTCTATTCAGGTGGGTAACACCGAATGGCCGAAATGGGAGAAAGTAATGTCTGCTGATCCAGTAGATGCAGCAGAACTTGCCGGACTTGGTAGGAACGCGCCATTAACTCGCCCTCGTCCAGGCCATGCAGATTTAGTAGGAATGCAGAAATACGATTTCGACGATGCGCGACCGATTCTTGAACGGGCTTCTGCGCGAGAAACCGCTGCGCGAGTGGCACTTGGGGCGGTTGCCCGTTTATTCCTACAACAAGCTGCTGGCATTGAAATTTTCAGTCATGTTGTTTCCATTGGACAGGCACGGATTGATGAGAATTATTCATTGCCGCTGCCTACAGATATGAATTATATCGATAGCGATCCAGTACGAGCATTTGATAAGAAAGCCAGCGATGCAATGATTGCAGAGATCGAGAGTGCGCATACTTCTGGTGACACTCTGGGAGGCGTGATAGAAATCTTGGCCTACAACGTACCTCCAGGCCTGGGTTCACACGTACATTGGGATCGACGGTTAGATAGTCGAATCGCAGGTGCCATGATGAGCATCCAGGCAATTAAAGGCGTTGAGCTCGGTGATGGTTTTACAACCGCGACGCGTAGAGGCTCACATGCGCACGATGAAATCGAACTCACAAAGGATGGCATCCGCAGGAGAACATCACGTGCGGGCGGAACCGAAGGTGGCATGAGTACGGGGGATCCATTGCGAGTACGAATTGCGATGAAGCCTATTTCCACAGTTCCCAAAGCGCTCGATACGATTGATGTCGCTACCAAAGAAGCGGCAAAAGCGATCAACCAACGCTCTGATGTGTGCGCCGTACCTGCTGCAGGTGTAGTGGGAGAGGCCATGCTGGCGCTCGTCGTAGCGGATTCGCTACTGGAGAAATTCGGTGGCGACAGCCTCCAAGAAGTGCAGCGGAATATTCGAGGCTACCTCGATAATCTTGAAATTAAGTAGAGCATCATGAGCAATCGCCCGGTCATCATCACTGGCCCCCCTGGGGCTGGGAAAAGTAGTACCGCTCGTTCGTTGGCTGAAATCATCAATGGCGAAGTGATCGATACAGACTTACTCGTTGAAGAGGCGTGCGGAAAGAAAATTTCCGAGATTTTCACAGATGAAGGCGAGTCGTACTTTCGAGAACAGGAAGAGCAAGCGGTCTCTCGTGCACTTACCCTCGAGAGCGCTCGACGAAAGATTATCTCGTTAGGGGGCGGTGCGATTCTTTCCGGTCGCACTCAAGAACGCCTTCGCAATAGTGGTGGTGCAATTGTTTTTCTTAATGTGAGTATTGCGCATGCGGCTCCACGAATTGGTTTCAATCGGGATCGGCCATTACTCGTCGATAATCCACGCGCCAAGTGGGTTGCATTGATGAAAGAGAGATTGCCCATTTATCAGTCGATGGCGAATCTTGTCGTGGATACCGACGGAAAGAGCGCCCGTGAGGTAGCTCAAGAAATTGCACAGGCGGTGTGAGCTCTATGTCGAAGCGGATAAGCGTGCGAGCTGAACATTCCTACGATGTGCTCTTTGATTCGATTTCGCCTCAGGCCCTAAAGCCTGTGCTGAACGAAGCTCGTAACGTCGCGATAATCGTGCCAACAGACCTGACTCATTTAGCTGCACCGTTAAAAGCCATGCTCGAATCACTCGGCAATATCGAAAATGTGCTCGTTATTGAAGTACCTGAGGGGGAGGCGCAAAAGAACATCTCCACGGTCAGTGACTGTTGGGCCAGGTTAGGTGAAGAGAATTTCCGCAGGAATGATGTAGTTGTTGGTCTAGGAGGTGGCGCCACCACGGATTTAGCAGGTTTCGTTGCTGCTACTTGGTTGCGCGGTATTAAGTGGATTGCAATACCAACTTCGCTTGCAGGCATGGTTGACGCGGCCGTCGGTGGAAAGACTGGAATCAATACTGAAACTGGAAAAAATTTAGTGGGCTCCTTTTACTCACCGCAATTGGTTATTGTGGACGTTAATTACTTGCATACCCTTCC
>CAZZFG010000006.1:0-16180 GCA_964653345.1 uncultured Bifidobacterium sp.
CTTCTGAACCTGCTTGGGTAAAGCGGAAGATGTTATCGATGAAGAGCAACACATCCTGCTTCTGCACATCACGGAAATACTCCGCCATAGTCAGCGCAGAGAGCGCGACGCGAAGACGAGTTCCTGGTGGCTCATCCATCTGGCCGAAGACCAATGCAGTCTTGTTGATAACGCCAGTCTCGGTCATTTCAAGGAATAAGTCGTTTCCTTCACGAGTACGTTCACCAACGCCTGCAAAAACTGAGACGCCACCAAAGTTCTCAGCAACGCGATAGATCATCTCTTGGATAAGAACTGTCTTACCCACACCAGCGCCACCGAAGAGACCGATCTTTCCACCACGTACATATGGCGTGAGTAGATCGATGACTTTGATTCCAGTCTCAAACATCTCAGTCTTTGATTCAAGCTGATCAAAGTCAGGAGCCTTACGATGAATCGGCCAACGTTCTTTGATATCAAGTGAAGTGGTTGGCACATCGAGTGATTCACCAAGGGTATTAAAGACATGTCCTTTGGTGACATCACCCACTGGTACCGAGATAGCTGCACCCGTATCGCGAACTTGAGCGCCACGGACCATGCCATCTGTTGGTTGCATCGAGATCGCACGAATCAAGTTATTGCCGATATGTTGAGCGACCTCAAGCGTGAGGGTGCGTTGCGCACCACCTAGCGCGACATCTACATGAAGCGCGTTGAAGATTTCTGGCATCGAATCGGCGGGGAACTCAACGTCCACGACTGGTCCGATGACTCGAGCTACGCGCCCTGCGGTTTTGGTTTCAGTTGCCATCTCTTACTCACTTCCTGCGCTTGCAGAGGCGAGCGCATCTGCGCCGCCAACGATTTCACTGATTTCTTGGGTAATTTCGGCTTGACGAGCCGCGTTCGCAAGTCGGGTGAGCGACTTGATTAACTCATCAGCGTTGTCGGTCGCTGATTTCATTGCACGACGACGCGCTGCATGCTCTGAGGCAGCAGATTGCAGTAGCGCATTGAAAATTCGGGCTTCCACGTAACGGGGAAGTAGTGCATCAAGCACTGTGCCTGCGGAAGGCTCGAACTCATAGAGCGGCAGTGGACCCACAACCGCAGTAGTCGTCTCGACCACTTCGAGAGGTAGCATTCGCTTCGCCATTGGTTCTTGTGTCACCATCGAACGAAACTCGGTATAGACGATATGCAACTCTGCCACCCCATTAGGGTCAGTTGCAGAATCGAGCAAGAACGCCTCAAGTAACGCTTCGGAGATTTCCTTCGCATGGTCATAAGTTGGATTGTCGCTAAAACCACTCCACTGTTTGGCGATTGCGCGGTTGCGGAACCGGTAATAGTTAATGGCTTTGCGACCTACGAGATAGGCCTTTGCTTCTAAGCCACGTTCGCGCAACATCGAGACGACTTGGTCGCCTTCTTTGATAACGCTACTGGAGTAAGCGCCAGCCATTCCTCGATCTGCAGAGATAATCAACACTGCCGCGCTCTTTGGATTCGTCTCATCCTCAGTTAGTGGATGCTTGGTGCTCGAAAATGAGGCAACCGCAGTGACAGCGCGCGTTAACTCATTCGCGTATGGAGTTGATGCTTGAACTTTCTGTTGTGCCTTAACAATTCGCGATGCCGAAATCAACTCCATTGCTTTAGTGATCTTCTTCGTTGCTTTCACCGACCGCATACGTCTGCGATAGATACGTAACTGAGCTCCCATATCTCTGCCTCCTTCCTAAATTTTCGCTAGTTATCTCGAAAACTGATTACTTCTTTGCTGGCACAACGCGAGTGATTGCCTCTGCGCCTTCACCCTCAAGTGCTTGCGCAGGTGCTTCGTTGACTGGCGCTGCTGTAGAGGCGTTGAATCGAGCGGTAAAGGTCTCGATCGCCTCGGTGAGTGCCGCGACAGTGTCGTCAGAGAGTTCCTTCGTCTCTTCGATAACGTCAAGGATTTTCTTTCGATCTCGGCCAAGAAACTCGAGAAATTCGCTCTCAAAACGTCGGATGTCAGCAACTGGAATCTTGTCGAGCTTTCCAGTTGTGCCCGCCCAAATGGATGCGACCTCTTGAGGAACAGAGAATGGGCTGTACTGGCCCTGCTTCAAAAGCTCGACCATACGTGCACCACGTTCAAGTTGCGCCTTAGACGCAGCATCAAGATCGGAACCAAAAGCAGCGAAGGCTTCTAATTCACGGTACTGAGCAAGATCAAGACGAAGACGTCCGGCAATCTTCTTAATCGCCTTTGTCTGTGCAGAACCGCCAACACGAGAGACCGAGATACCCACGTTGATAGCAGGGCGTACGCCGGCGTTGAAAAGGTCGGTCTCGAGGAAGCACTGACCATCGGTAATCGAGATAACGTTTGTGGGAATGAAGGCAGAGACGTCGTTACCTTTAGTTTCGATAATTGGTAGTCCAGTCATCGAACCTGCTCCCATTTCATCGGAGAGCTTTGCGCAACGCTCGAGTAGTCGAGAGTGTAAGTAGAAGACATCTCCTGGATAAGCTTCGCGACCTGGTGGACGTCGAAGCAGGAGTGAGACCGAGCGATATGCCTCGGCTTGCTTGGAGAGATCATCAAAAACGATGAGGACATGTTGTCCTTGATACATCCAGTGTTGACCAATTGCAGAACCAGTGTATGGAGCAAGGTATTTGAAACCTGCTGGATCAGAAGCTGGCGATGCGACGATTGTTGTGTACTCAAGCGCGCCCGCCTCTTCAAGAGCTGCACGTACTGATGCAATTGTCGAACCTTTTTGACCGATAGCAACGTAAATACATTTAACTTGCTTCTTAGGGTCGCCGGACTTCCAGTTATCACGCTGGTTAATGATGGTATCGATGGCAACTGCAGTCTTTCCTGTCTGACGATCACCAATGATCAACTGACGCTGTCCGCGACCGATTGCTGTCATTGCGTCAATGGCTTTGATGCCGGTTTGAAGCGGCTCTTTTACGGGCTGACGTTGCACAACAGAAGGTGCCTGCAATTCAAGGGCGCGGCGATCTGATGCTTTGATCTCGCCTTTACCATCGATTGGACGTCCGAGAGCGTCAACCACGCGACCGAGGAATCCATCTCCGACTGGCACAGAGAGAATCTCGCCGGTACGACGCACAGTAGTTCCTTCTTCGATACCTGTTGTCTCGCCCAAAATGACGATACCGATCTCACGAACATCAAGGTTGAGTGCGAGGCCAAGAGTGCCATTCTCAAATTGAAGAAGCTCGTTAGTCATCGTTGATGGCAGACCAGCCACGCGTGCGATTCCGTCACCTGCCTCAGTAACCGTTCCGATCTCGTCGCGGCTTGCGCCGCTAGGTGAGTACGACTGGACGAACTTCGCCAGCGCATCACGGATCTCTTCAGGTCGGATTGTTAACTCCGCCATGTCTTAACTCCTTCTCCTTGAGGTTATACGGCCAGTTCTCGTCCTGCTTGAGCTAATCGGCTGGCAAGCGAGCCATCGATTAATTCATCAGCAAAACGAATCGATACCCCACCGAGAACGGCAGAGTCGACTTCAACATTTATCCGAACATTTCTCCCTACTTGCGCAGAGAGAGACTTAGTTAATTTGTCTAGCTGTGCTCCAGTGAGTGCCTGTGCAGTTCGCACATGTGCGATCACTTGGTTTCTACGATCAGATGCTGCTTGTGCAAACTCATTCAAGCCCGCCTCGATGTTGCGACCCCGAGGATGAGCGACCAGATGGGAGATCAGCTCACTCGTTTGAGTTGTGGCCTTTCCAGATAACAACGCCTGCACCACTCCTGCTTTACCTTCGGAACTTCCATTCGATGAAGGTGCCAGGAAGGAGCGTAGCTCTGGGTTTGCATTCATGACTCGACCAAAGCGGAAGAGTTCTTCTTCGAGTCGATCCAAATTATTCTCTTGGTCAGCGGCAAAAGCTTGAGCCGAGACTGCCAACCATTCGGACACATCTGCTAAATCACGTGGACTTGACCATCTAGAGGCGACCAGCGCTTCGACAATCGCTTCAGCTTTCACCGAGAGCTTGCTACCAAATATCGATTGCGCAAGTGCGCTCTTGTCTTTGGCATCTCGCGACGGATCTGTCAGTGCGCGTCGAAGTGAGAGCGAAGAATCAAGCGCAACTGCGACTGCAAAGAGATCAATGGAAATATGCGCAGCATCTTTCGCACTACTGCCAGCAAGGCTGCTATCGAGCGCCTTTCGAGCGGTAGCGAATGAATCGCGACTACTTCCTCTCAATGCAAGTGCCATGGTTGCTTACTTGCTCCTCTCGAGATCTTCAAGGAAACGATCGACCACGCGAGATTGACGCGCTTGGTCTTCTAACGATTCACCGACGATCTTTGACGCCAACGCAGTCGCAATCGCGCCAACCTCCTGCATAAGAGCGTTCATCGCTTGTTGGCGCTCAGCTTCAATTGAAGCGCGCGCCGCGGTGGTGATTCGAGTTGCTTCCTCTTGTGCCTTGGCGCGCATCTCTTCGATGATCGCTGCTCCTTCAGCACGAGCTTCTTCACGCATCTTCTGCGCTTCACCGCGCGCATCGGAGAGCTGAGCTTGATAGGAGGTAAGCGCTGCTTGAGCATCGCGTTGGGCCTGCTCTGCTCGTTCAATCCCACCTTGAATCGCGTCAGTACGATCGCGGTAAGCCTTCTCAAAACGTGGCACTGCTTTTGTGCGCAGTAACACGAAGAGAATGCTGAATGCGATCAAACCAACGATGATTTCGGCAGTCTTCGGCAGTACAGGGCTATTCCCATCAATGGCCGTCAATACGACTACTCCTGCTACGTCTGGGTTCATAACTTCTCTTCTCTAGGCTTCTCTAGTTACTTGAGTTCTAGTTCTTTAAGTCTTTGGTTCTTACAGCACGAATGCGAGAACGAGACCGAAGAGCGCCAACGCTTCAGCAAGTGCGAATCCCAAGAAGGCAAGTGGCTGCAAAATGCCACGTGCTTCCGGTTGACGCGCTACACCGTTGATGTACGCAGCGAAAATCAAACCTGTTGCAATACCTGGGCCGATCGTTGATAGACCAAAGCCGACGATACTGAGGGTACCTGTCATTTCTCTTCCCTTTCATCAATTGACCAAAGGTGCCTTTGGCCAAACCTAGTTGTTATTCAGTTAGCTAGACTCTTAATGCCCGTCTGCCAAAGCACCTGCGATATAAAGCGCTGTTAGCAAAGTGAAGATGTATGCCTGTAGGCATTGGATACCTAATTCGAAGAAAGTGAGTCCGATTGCAAAGGCAAAGGAAAATGGACTGAAGAGCTTCAAAATCAGATCGCCATGCAAAAGATGTTCACCACCGATGGTGAATACTAGAAGTAGCAAGTGCCCCGCGAACATGTTCGCGAAGAGACGAAGTGAGAGTGTGAGAGGGCGAGTTACGAAATAAGTGAGGATTTCGATCGGTGTAAGGATAATGTAAACCGGCTTCGGGATGTCGGGCATGAAGGCGATTTCTTTAAGGTACTTACCTACACCCTGGTGTCGCATTCCCACGTAATGGAAGACAATGAAGACAAAGATTGTGATGGCAATCGGGAATCCAATTCGAGACATTGTCGGAAATTGAATTAAAGGCACGATTCCGAAAATGTTATTCACAAGTATGAAAGTGAAGAGCGAAAATAGGAATGGCACGTACTTCATAAAATCGTGACCGATTACATCTTTACCAATCGAGTTACGGACAAATCCATAGACAGCCTCGCCAGCGAATTGAAGGCGGCTTGGTACAACCGCTGCCTTACGGGAAGAAGCAATGAAGAATGCTGAGATCAGAATTACCGAGAGAGCGACAAGAAAGACTGGCTTGGTGAAATAAAGGCTATCTCCGAAGATGGGAGGGAACTGAAAGTCCTTCGCACCTGGTGGATTAAACCCACCCTCTTCCGCACTCAGTTTGAGCACCTAGACACTCCTTTAATTTTATTCCGCTAGCTCTGGAACTCTTTTGCGCATTACTAGTCCGCCACTTATTACGCACACATCTCGTAAAGAGCGTGAACTGTGAAGCCACCCTAGGAGAGCAAAGGAGGGAAGAGAGGCTTCAACCCAGGAGTAATCTAGAGGAATCCCAGCAGTGAGGCAAAATCACAGGTTAACCCGAATCCCGGCCAGCCCGAGTTTATCTCTGCCGAATGAACCGTACCCAGATCAGATAAAAGCTGGCGGTAATCCCGATTAGTAGCCCAATCGGCAACGCGAGTCGAAAATTAAAGAAATGGTTGACGAGGGCGCCAATCCCACCCCAGACGATTAGCCCCGATAGTAGGTAGGAAAAAATCGACCAGAACGCGCCATCATCTTTTGCCATCTTCGAAGTCTACTACTGCATCCACCTCGATCATTGAGCCTAACCAGCCGAAATTAAATTAGCCTCGTCGAGGTTTACGCCTAGTCCAGGCGGTGCTGTACGCCCAGATCTCACCTGCCAACCAGGCTGTCGTCGTTGCAATCGCAATGATTCCAAATGCTCTTTTATTCATCTCAATGGGTTCTAGTAAGAACAAGCAGAGCACGACAGCGATGATTTTAAGAAAGTAGGACGCCATGGCTAAACCCATCGTCGCAATCGGAGATACTCGTGGCGCTGCGAGCGAAACTAGAAGATGAACTATGAGAAAGAAAAAAACCAACAACAGTGCAAATATTCCGGCAACCAATCCCTCGCGACCTAGTAATACAGTTGCAATTGTCATTCCTACCAAACCAACAATTGATGCCGGCACCATAGAACTCAAAAAAAACTCTTTGTGATATCTCATTGCCTTAAGTCAATTTCATTTTGGACATATTTCCGGTTGGCGGGCGGCGATGTAGTGAGAAAAATAATGTTGGGACAAAGATGACGAAGGCTCCTAGTAAGTTCACACGCCAATCGATGAAGGCAGACGCTGCAACTGGGAGAGCAATCAATATTGTCCAAAAATAGAGGGCAAAGGTTGCGCTTCGGTGTGAGTGTCCTCGCTTTAGTAATCGATGGTGTAAATGGCCCATATCTGGTGCAAATGGGGAACGCCCTGCTCGCACTCGACGCAAGATAGCTAGCGAGAGGTCAACCACAGGTATTGCTAGAACTGCAAAGGGTAAGAGCAATGGAACGACAGTAGGTGCAAAATTCTGCGAAGCAATCGCATTCGCATCAATTTGACCGGTGAGCGAAATTGCGGATACTCCAAGAAGTAACCCGAGCACCATGGAACCTGAGTCCCCCATGAAAATTTTCGCTGGGTAGAAGTTGTGTGGCAAGAAACCAAGGCAAGCACCGATCATGATGGCAGTTACAAGTGATGGTGCTCCTGCGCGATCAAAGTTGTAAACGACTGATAGCAGATACGCAAATGCGAAGAAGCATCCAGCAGCAATCGCGACGACACCTGCCGCTAACCCATCAAGGCCGTCAATGAAATTCACGGCATTGATAGTGATCAGAATAATTAAAATCGTGAGAAATTGTCCTAAAGAGGTAGGTAGCATCGTCACACCATTTATTGGCAACCAAAGCAGTTGAACGCCAAAGTTCACTAAGATCGCAGCAGCTAAAGTTTGTCCAGCAAGTTTCGTGATGGCGTCTAAGCCCCACTTGTCATCTATCACGCCAAGTAAACAGAGCACTGTTACTGCAATGCTAATTCCCAGGAGTTGCTGATCTTGCGCAAACGCTTTACTCAATAATTTCAATTGCGACGCAATCAAGATTGCGAGAATTACCGCTAGCCAAATCGCAGTACCACCCCAGCGAGGCGTGACTTCAATATGAACATCGCGATCACGCACCTTTGCAAGTGCGCCAAACTTAAAGGCGAGAATCCGAGAATATGGGGTAATCAGATAGACGAAAATCCCAGTGATGAGCAGGATTAACAGGTGCTCACGCATTAGCGCTCTGGATAAACTGGAAAATGCTCACAGAGTTCCTTGACTTCGCCAGCAATCTTCGCAGCAGAGGTAGGTTCTTTGATTGCCCGGGCGATAAGTGATGCAATCACACGCATCTGTGCTACGCCCATACCCTGTGTTGTCACCGAAGGACTTCCTACTCGAATTCCGCTAGTAATCGAAGGTGGTTGTGGATCAAATGGAATGGAGTTCTTATTGAGTGTGATGCCGGCATTTCCACATCGTTCATCGGCTTCTTTTCCATTGACGCCTAAACCTTGCACATCGATGAGAGCAAGATGAGTTTGAGTACCACCTGAGACTGCTCGCATTCCCTCTTCAACCAAACCTGCCGCAAGAGCTTGGGCATTGTGCACGACATCTTTTGCATACTTTTGGTAACTAGGTTGCAAACACTCTTTTAAAGCAACGGCCTTTGCAGCGACAGCGCTCATTATTGGACCGCCTTGTATCCCCGGAAAGACGGCTTTATCTAGCGCGGCAGCGTGTTCGGCCTTTGAGACAATCATTCCACCACGAGGACCTCGCAAAACTTTATGCGTCGTAAATGAAACTACATCTGCATATGGAACGGGCGACGGAATGGCTTTACCAGCAACCAATCCAATGAAGTGCGCTGCATCAACCCACATGATGGCGCCAATTTCGTCACAAATCTCACGAACCCGAGCAAAATCAATCAAACTTGGGTATGCAGTAGCGCCACTACAAATCATTTTTGGTTTATGTTTGATAGCTAAATCACGTAACTCGTCATAATCAATTAGCTCGGTATCTTGTCGAACACCGTATGACTCCACGTTAAACCATTTGCCCGAGAAATTTACCTTTGAACCATGAGTGAGATGTCCACCATGTGGCAGCGACATTGCAAGAACGGTGTCGCCTGGTTTCGTGAATGCGAGATAGACAGCGATATTCGCACTTGCGCCCGAGTGTGGTTGAAGATTCACATGTTCGGCGCCAAATAATTCTTTCGCTCGCGCAATCCCGAGCTCCTCTACTTTGTCCACTTCTTCACAACCGCCGTAATAACGTTTACCCGGATAGCCTTCGGCATATTTATTTGAGAGTGTGGAGCCCAGAGCAGCCAACACAGCGGGCGAAGTGAAGTTCTCACTAGCAATGAGTTGCAATCCATTACGTTCTCGTTCTAGCTCCGAAAGTAGGATTGCCGAGACTTCTGGATCTTGTGACTCCAGCGCTTCGTAGCTGGCTCCGTAATACTGGGCGCTCACTGAAGTACCTCCGTGCTCGAACTGACGAATCGGGATCTCATCTGGGCGAAAATCTAGCTTAATTCCTCGGATATCTCAGGGCACGCCTCACGCAGACTCAAGGAATCGACAGCGCCGTAGCGAATAACCCGAGGTGGATTGAGTGTGCAGTCGACCACAGTGCTATGCGATTGGGCTTCTATTCTGCCTCCGTCGAAGATCAAATCAAGAGTGCCGCCGAAGACCTCATTGATGAGAAAAGCTTCGGCAAATGGGTTACGCCCGGCAAGTGCTGCGCCCGCGACCGCAAGTGGTCCAGTCTCATTGAGCAGTCGAAGAGTAAAGTCATGTGAAGGCACACGGACTGCGACTTGATCCAAGAGTTGATCATCGCCCAGGTCCCAGGTTAGCGCTGGATGTGGTTTTAAATAGAGTGTCAGCATCCCTGGCCAAAAGCTATCAATCAGTATTTGTGCAGAGGGTGAAATCTCTCTCGTAATACCAACAATTCGAGACTTATCTCCGATCATCACCGATGCAGCTTGTCCGGGAGGATCATTGCGCAACAAATGCAGCGTGCTTACCGCCATTCGATTAAATGCATCTACTGCGAAGATATAACCACTATCAATAGGTAGCGCAATAACATTTCCGGATCTTATTTCGCGAAGCGCGCGATCAACTGCCGCTGGTTGCGAGATATGCACTAGTTCAGCCATTACTTACGTACCCCACTGCTCCATCGCGGACGACCATTCAAATCATAGTGAAGAGTCAAATCACTGAAAGATTCCCCCATCTGAGAGGAGATTTCTGCACCATGCGACTCATGATGTTCGATAGCGAGATACCCGCCAGATTTAAGAGAGCGTATTGCTGCCGCGATGAACTCCTTTGGAATTACCATTCCACTGTCGCCACCAAATAGCGCGCTTTTTGGTTCGAAATCGATAACTTCACTGGGCAGTGATTCTCCATCTGGAATATATGGAGGGTTGGCGACGACCGCATCGAATTGTGCTTCACCATCGAAATTTCTTACATCATCAACTATTACTGAAATATCGACCCCGACAGATTTGATATTCCGCTCTAACCAATCGACTGCCGCCAGGTCTTTTTCAAGCGCTGTTACCTGGGCACCTCGTACTTCAGTTGCGATTGCGATACTCAGCGCTCCAGATCCTGCGCCTAAATCTAGGACTTTAGGTTGCTCCAGATGGGCTATCGCTCTCTTTGCTGCGCTAACGAGCTCTTCACTTTCTGGTCTGGGAATCAGCACTCCAGGGCCGACCTCTAAGGTGAGGTTACGAAAATAGGCACGAGAAGTGATGTATTGGATAGGTTCGTGAGCCTTCCGTCTTTCTATCCAACTTCGAAATAACTCCGTTTCTTCCCCATCTAATGTCCCTCCGAATAAAACATGTGTTCGGGAGAGCCCGGTTGCTTCAGAGAGAAGAATCAGGGAGTCAAGTGCTGGATCAACAGAAAATGAGTGCAATTCACCTTCAGCCCATCTGAGTAAATCTCGAACGCTATTCATTCTCTAGTTTCTCGTGTGTTTGGGTTTTCCGGGTTACCCGGCCGACAAGCGCGTTGCCTTATCGGCATCTATGAGTGCTTGGATTACCGGGTCTAATTCACCATCGAGCACAGTGGTTAGATTATTCGCCTTGAAATTCACTCGATGATCACTTAATCGATTCTCGGGGAAGTTGTACGTGCGAATTCGTTCGCTTCGATCCACCGTTCGGATTTGGCTCTTACGCTCTGCTGCAGCAGCTGCCTCCTGCGCCTCTACTGCCGCTGCCAAAAGGCGCGCTCGGAGAATGCGGAGCGCAGATTCTTTATTTTGCAGTTGGCTCTTCTCGTTCTGGCAGGAGACCACAATTCCCGTTGGTACATGTGTTAATCGAACGGCGCTATCAGTTGTATTAACGCTCTGTCCACCAGGGCCGCTCGATCGATAGACATCAACGCGCACATCATTCATATTCAATTCGACATCGATTTCATCCGCCTCAGGTAAGACCAGCACCCCAGCAGCAGAGGTATGAATCCGTCCCTGCGATTCCGTCTCTGGAACGCGTTGCACTCGATGGACGCCACCTTCAAATTTCAATTTTGCGTATGGCGCTCGACCTGGCTCGACCACGCCTTTGCTCTTGATTGCTATCGAGACATCTTTATATCCGCCTAGGTCACTTTCAGTAGCATCAATGATCTCTGCTTTCCACCCTTGCACCTCGGCATAGCGAAGGTACATTCGAAGTAGATCTCCTGCGAAGAGTGCAGACTCCTCTCCTCCTGCTCCCGCCTTAATTTCCATGATCACATCACGATCATCATTAGGGTCGCGCGGTAGCAATAACTCTTCAAGCGCTTGCGCTGCCGCTGTCTCGCTCACCTCTAGTTGTGGAATCTCTGCAGCGAATGATTCATCTTCTTTTGCTAACTCGCGCGCTGCAGCCAAATCTTCGTTCGCTGCTCGCCATCGTTTATATCCAGCAACTATTGGACCAAGTTGCGCGTAGCGTTTGCCTAGCTGGCGCGCTTTCCCACTATCACCATGGATAGATGGATCTGCCAATTGAGCTTCAATGCTCGCGTGCTCTGCAACGAGATCATCTGCACTAGCAAATCGATCGCTAGCTGAGCTACCAGTCACAGTTCTAATTCACCCCTCGAATTAAAAAACCGCACCAGCCTGCGAGCGCAGGCGAAGGTGCGGTTTAAGGAAAGTTACTTTTTGTTAGCTGATTTCTTCAAACGCTCTTCGAAGCGTGCAACTCGTCCACCAGTATCAAGGATGCGTTGCTTGCCGGTGTAGAACGGGTGGCAGACAGAACAAACATCAACAGAAATTGCGCCGTTCTTTGCAGTTGAGCGAGTGGTGAATGTTGCGCCACATGAGCAGGAGACAGTTGTCTCGACATACTCTGGATGAATCTCAGCCTTCATTGTCGTACTCCATTTCGTATTTCACATCACTGGGTCGGGCTCGCTTGCACGCTCCCGTGAGCCAGTAATTCGTAAGGGGTTAAGGGTACTGATAGCCCTGGCGCAGAGCCAATCCGTGCGCTCCACACCAGGAACTACCCGCCTTCTAGCTAACTATTTATCGCTCTCTGAGCCCGGCCCGACCGTGGTCTTCTGTACCTGCATCAAGAACTCCACGTTGGATTTGGTTCCCTTCATCTTCTCAAGGAGAAGTTCGAGAGCCTGCTGTGGATCAAGGGCGTGGAGCACTCGTCGTAATTTCCACACGATATTGAGCTCTTCAGCTCCCATGAGGATCTCTTCCTTACGAGTACCCGAAGCATCGACATCAACTGCTGGGAAGATTCGCTTATCAGCCATGCGGCGATCTAGCTTCAACTCCATATTTCCAGTGCCCTTGAACTCTTCGAAGATGACTTCGTCCATACGAGAACCGGTATCGATGAGCGCAGTTGCAAGAATCGTTAACGAACCGCCATCTTCGATATTACGTGCGGCACCAAAGAATTTCTTTGGTGGATAGAGCGCAGCTGAATCAACGCCACCAGAGAGAATTCGTCCGCTTGCTGGAGCTGCAATGTTGTACGCACGACCAAGGCGAGTGATGGAATCGAGAAGCACAACGACATCGTGCCCTAATTCCACTAGACGCTTAGCGCGTTCAATCGCAAGCTCTGCAACAGTGGTGTGATCTTCTGCTGGACGATCGAACGTCGAAGAAATAACTTCACCTTTGACGGAGCGCTGCATATCAGTAACTTCTTCTGGACGTTCATCAACTAGTACCACCATTAGGTGACACTCTGGATTATTTGTCGTGATCGCATTGGCAATTGATTGGAGGACCATCGTCTTACCAGCTTTTGGTGGCGAGACAATCAATCCACGTTGTCCTTTACCAATTGGCGCAATCAAATCAATGACGCGAGTAGTCAAGATATTTGGTTGAGTCTCAAGACGTAGTCGCTCTTGCGGATAGAGCGGCGTGAGCTTGTTGAATTCAACGCGATCGCGCGACTCTTCCGGATCCATTCCATTGATTGTGTCCAAGCGAATCAGCGCATTGAACTTCTCGCGTCGTTCACCATCTCGTGGTTCACGAACAGCGCCAGTGATCACATCACCTTTGCGCAATGCGTATCGTCGAACTTGCTGCATAGAAACATAGACATCATTAGGACTTGGCAGGTACCCTGCGGTGCGCACGAATGCATAATTCTCGAGAATATCGAGTAATCCGCCGACAGGAATTAACACATCATCTTCTCGGATGGTCATATCCCGTTCTCCCCGGTCGCGATTACGGTCGCCTCTATCTCCCCGGTCGCCACGGTCACGGTGTCGATCTCGACGGCCGCCATCACGGTCTCGACTATCGCGGTCCCGGTTACCACGGTCACGATCGCGGTTATTTCGGTCGTTGCGGTCGTTGCGGTCGCCAGAGCGATCATCAGAATCGCCTGCTCGTGATTGCTCAGTTGATCGTGCTGACTGGGATTTACCTTCGCGCTGATTTACGCGCTCGTCTTCATCGTCAATGTCATCATCACTGTCGCCATCATCATCGCTATCACTGCCACGGGTATCGTCGCCGCCTTTTGATTGCGCACGCTTCGAATTCTCATTGCGGTTTTGGTTCCGCTCTTTGCGGCGCTCTTCTCGCTCTTGTTGACGCGCCTCTTTCTCTTTCGCCGCCGCAGCTCGATTGGCTGCCTGTAAATCAGCGATGGCCTGCACTAAATCTCCCTTGGCTAACTTCGCAGCGCTTTCGATACCCAATTGGGTGGCGACTTTACGAAGTTCTGGCAACAACATGGCAGATAGATCGCCAGCTGGCTTTGCCTTTCGAGTACTTACTTCACTCACTATGCCTCATTCATCTTGCTTGGGTGTATTGGGGGGTACTGGCTTGCCTGACTTGCCAGTGAATTTCTTTTTCACTGTGGATGCGCTGGGAAGTTTTTTGAATTTCGCGCAGATTTCTAGATATTTAGAGCTACTAATTTTTCTAGAATCTCGACTAATTCGGGGCAATCCCGAAGCGAGGCCTCAATCGTAACACCCAAGGGCGGGGCACATGCAAATTATGGCTGCCGGCTTGGCACGTAGCAGAGCTACTAGCCGTTAAAGATATGAGCCCCTTGGGCGCTGACGCCAACGATTTGGCTAGTAAACGAATCTGCACCGGCGCGCGCGATCTCCTGAGCATCAGCGGCGCTTCCATAGTGGAGCGCAAGGACGGTGGGCCCTGAGCCTGAGATAAATGCAGGGACTCCAGCCTCACGCAAGGTACTCATCAATGCATAGCTCTTTGGCATCTGACTCTGTCGATAGAACTGATGAATTCGATCTTCCGTTCCAGCAAAAAGTAGCTCGGGCTTTCGCGCAAGCGCCTCAACCATGAGAGTACTTCGTGAGATATTCACAGCGGCATCGATATGCGGAATCGACTCAGGCAAAAGTGCGCGAGCTTTCTTGGTTGCAACTTCCCCGGAATCCGAAGGAATAAATGCAATTGCCATAATTCGCATATCTACCGGAATTGAAATTGCTTTGCCTGAACCATCTTCAACCCACGCAATAGTCGCTCCGCCATGGAAAGCAGCTGCGACGTTATCGGGGTGACCTTCTATCTCTGTGGCGAGTGCGAGCAGATCAGTGTCATTAAGACGTTCGCTGCCGGAGATAACAAGTGAACGTGCAAGAAAGAGCCCGCCGATGATCGCGCTCGATGAGGAGCCAAGACCTCGACCATGTGGAATCGCGTTAAGCGCGCGGAGCGCTAAGCCTCGTGGACGACCTCCCATGTGATCGAATGCAGCATTCATAGATGAAATAACTAAATTCTTTTCATCCGTACGAATGGTATTCGCGCCTTCGCCGGCTACTTCGACATCTAAGCCAGGCTCATCGAGCACTTGAGCTGCATATCCATCATAAATCTCAAGAGCTAAACCTAAGCAATCAAAACCTGCGCCGAGATTTGCACTTGTTGCCGGGACGCGAACAGTGACCGGTGTAGCGCGAAATGTCGGACGAGAGACCATTAGGACAACTCCAAAACCTTTGCTGCTTCACTTAGCGAGACGGGGATAACAATAGGGTCTGCCGAGCCTTCGAGCGCCCACTGCACATCTTTTAACCCGTTGCCGGTCACGGTAATGACGATCTTCTGATCTTTTGGTAAACGTCCAGCGGCCTTTGCCTTGAGTAATCCGGCAAGACCAGCGGCAGAGGATGGTTCACAGAAGATTCCCTCTCGCCCTGCAATTAGTCGATAGGCGCTCAAGATCTCTTCATCGGTTACCGATTCAATTCGCCCATGCGATTGATCGCGCGCTGCTTCTGCTTCCTTCCATGAAGCTGGGTTTCCAATTCGAATTGCAGTTGCGATGGTCTCAGGTTTCTCGACTATCGCACCGCGAACTATCGGAGCTGCTCCCTCTGCTTGATAGCCCCACATCTGCGGAAGCGATTTGGCGATCCGATCGCGGTGATACTCCTTATACCCCATCCAATATGCCGTGATGTTTCCAGCATTTCCTACTGGAAGAGCATGGATATCTGGCGCAAATCCCAACGTATCGATGATCTCGAAAGCCGCGGTCTTTTGACCTTGCAAACGAAATGGGTTGACCGAGTTAACAAGTGCAACTGGATAGTTATCTGCAAGTTGCCGAGCAAGAGTCAAGCAATCGTCGAAGTTACCATCTACTTGTAGGAGTTTCGCGCCATGAATAACCGCTTGCGCGAGCTTCCCCATCGCAATCTTTCCCTGTGGCACTAACACTGCAGGAATCATTCCTGCCTTAGTCGCGTAAGCGGCAGCGCTCGCGCTGGTGTTTCCTGTTGATGCACAGACAACAACCTTCGCACCATCTTCAGCGGCCTTACTCATTGCCATAGTCATGCCACGATCTTTAAAAGAACCCGTTGGATTCGAGCCTTCAACTTTTACCCAAACTTCGCCATTTAACATTTCAGAGAGCACACACGCATAGACCAGCGGTGTGCCGCCTTCATTGAGCGTGACTATCGGGGTCTTCGAAGAGAC
>CAZZFG010000007.1:0-15146 GCA_964653345.1 uncultured Bifidobacterium sp.
GTGCGCAGTTCAGACAAGAAATTGGGATTACGAGCGAAAGTAGCGCCTTGACCAGTTGCATGCGCTGAAAGTACGAGTAATTGCGCTAGAGCGTCAGCGAGAAAAGCCGTTCTGTTAATTCTTCGCTACGGTCACGTGGGATTGTGAGAACAAAGAGTGAGCCTTTGCCATAGACGCCTGTTGCTTCGATGACTCCGCCATGAAGTTGCGCATCTTCTTGTGCAATCGAAAGCCCCAAACCGGTTCCGCCTCGAGTTCGTTCACGTGATGGGTCTGCGCGCCAGAATCGATCGAACACACGAGTTTCTTCACCTTGACGAAGTCCAATGCCAAAGTCTCGAACGGCAATTGCTATTGATTTTTCCCCTGCCCGAATCTCGACTTCTATCCGGTTGCCTTCACCATAGGCAATCGCGTTACTTAGCAAGTTTCGCAGGATTCGATCCATACGTCGTGGATCAACCACAGTCAATACTGGTTCGCTCGGATGGTTGTAATGAAATGTTGAACCGTGCTCTTGTGCTATTGGTTTTAGGGCTTCAAGACTCTTCTCAACCAGGCCAACTATGTCGACTACTTCCGGTTCGAGATTGACAACGCCTGCATCAAATCTGCTCACTTCCAACAGTTCGGTTAGCAAATTTTCAAATCGTTCCAATTGTGCAGAGAGGAGCTCCGCGCTTCGAGAAATAGTTGGATCAAAATCGTGGCGCTGTCGGTAGATTAGATCAGATGCCATTTTCAATGTCGTTAAAGGTGTGCGCAATTCATGAGAAACATCTGAGACAAACCGCTGCTGCACCCGCGACAAATTCTCTAGCCTTGCAATTTGACTCTGCAAGGCGCTGGCCATTTCGTTAAAAGAGAGCGCAAGCCGCGCAATCTCATCAGCCCCTTCGACTTGCATTCGCTCAGCGAAGTCACCCGCTGAGAGTTTCTCTGCAATCTCAGCAGCACCCCTGATTGGAGTAATAACTTGTCTCGAGGCAGCCCACACGATGAACAGCAGCACCAAAACTAACGCGATAGCTCCGATAAAAAGAGTTCGCGAGATCAGCGAGATAGTCGAATCTTCAGGAGCCGTACTGTAGAGAAAGTACATCTCAAACTTTCCAAAGTTTTCTATCGAAAAATTACCACCAACTATTAGCGCTGGAACTTTTCGTTCGATAGAAACCGGCGTTAGATGGGTACTTGTGTAAATAATTTGTCCATACATGTGCTGCAATTCTTTTGTTGCCCGTACTTTCGCTCGCAATTCTTCTGGAATAGATTCCTTTGCAATTTGGTTAGTCGCCCGTTCATATATGTAAAAAGATGTTGGAGAGGAATTCGCCTGCAAAATTGCGACTTCTGGATTTCGTTCATTCCCCCGCGTGTCAGCAAATTCAGTAATTGTTCGATCTATAGCATCCCGAAAATTCGCGACAGAAGTAATTTCGGCAAGGATAAAGCGATTCTCTGTTTGAAATAACTTAGATTGACTCTCATTCAATGCTGATTCGATTTTTGATTCTCGAATACCATCACCCAAGCGCTGGTTCAGGACTGAGGCGAGAGTGGAGACCAATACAGTGGATAAAAGCAATGTGGTACCAAGGACTCGAAATGCCAGAGAGTTTGTAAAACGCATTATTTTTGTTCTGTGAAATTACCTGCGCGGTAGCCGACGCCTCTGACTGTAAGAACCAATTCCGGCTGATTAGGGTCGCGCTCAATTTTTGAGCGAATTCTTTGGATATGCACATTCACTAGACGGGTATCCGAAGAGTGACGGTAGCCCCACACTTCAGCGAGCAATGCCTCGCGCGTGAAAACGCGGCCCGGCTCACGTGCCAGCGCAAGGAGCAAGTCAAACTCCAAGCGGGTCAGCGCAATCACTTTATCGCCGCGTCGAACTTCGTGTGCCACCAAATCTATGGAGACGCCACCAAATTCTAACTTTGAGCTAGCTGCGGCTGGCGATGCAGTTCTACGTAATCGCGCCTTGATGCGTGCAAGAAGCTCGCTCGTTTGGAACGGTTTAACAATGTAATCGTCTGCTCCAGCTTCCAATCCTTTGACCACATCCGTTGTCTCGCCCTTTGCAGTGAGCATCACAATAGGGATCATCGACTCGGATCGAATCAATTTACATACTTCGATTCCATTCAGCCCAGGAAGCATTAAATCGAGAAGCACCAAATCAGGTGGTGAGTTTCGAAAAACTTCCATGACCTGATCGCCACGTGAGACTAAATCAACTTCAAGTCCCTCGCCAGTGAGAACAATGGCGAGCATTTCCGCTAAATCTTGGTCGTCATCGACGACCATTATCAGCGTCATTAGCTGCCATGCTCCCATGAGTTGAGATAAAGCTCTTGTTCAGGCGTAAGTTGCTCAACTTCGCCACCCATACTCTTGAGCTTCAGCGCAGCGACTTCCTTATCAATCTCGGTCGGAACTTCGTGCACTCCTGGCTTGAGATTCTTTGCTTCGTGCACCAACCACTCTGCAGTAAGCGCTTGGTCGGCAAAGGAGAGATCCATAACCGCAGCTGGGTGCCCCTCGGCAGCGCCAAGATTGACCAAACGACCTTCTGCGAGCAGTAGCAATCTGCGACCATCCGAGAGCACATACTCATCTGTTTGATGGCGAATCTTGGAATTCTTTCGGCCGTGCTTCTCTAGCCATGCGACATCAATCTCGATATCAAAGTGGCCTGAGTTGGCCATAATTGCATTATCTTTCATTCGCTCGAAATGCTCAGCACGCAATACGTCACGATTTCCCGTGACAGTGATGAAAATATCGCCGATTCGAGCAGCTTCATGCATTGTCATAACTCGGTAACCCTGCATCATGGCATCAAGAGCCTTAGTTGGATCGATTTCGGTAATCACAACTTCGGCGCCCAAACCTTTTGCGCGCTCAGCAACGCCACGTCCACAATAACCAAAACCAGCTACAACGACAATCTTGCCAGCAACGAGCGTATTAGTTGCACGAAATATGGCATCAAATGTTGATTGACCTGTGCCGTAACGATTATCGAACATATGTTTGGTGTCTGTGTCATTCACCGCGACCATTGGGAAAGTGAGCGCACCATCTCGAGACATTTGTGTTAACCGGATGACACCAGTTGTCGTCTCTTCGCAGCCACCAAGAATAGTTGGCAGCAATTCGCGGCGGGTGGTATGCAGGGTATTCACAAGGTCGCAACCATCATCAAATACAAAGTGCGGCGCGATATCAAGCGCTGCATTGATGTGGCTGTAGTACCCATCGCGATCAATCGCATTCTTCGCGAACACGCTAATTCCATACTCGTGGACCAAAGCCGCCGCGGTGTCATCTTGCGTTGACAAAGGATTTGATGCGCAGAGCGCTAATTCAGCGCCTCCTGCAGCAAGGGTTCGCATCAGATTTGCGGTCTCGGTTGTCACGTGCATACATGCAGAGATGCGCACTCCCTTGAATGGCTGCTCAAGGGTGAAACGGTCGCGAATCTGCGCGAGCACAGGCATGCTTCGTTCTGCCCATTCGATACGTTTCTTGCCTTGTGCTGCCAATTCCGGATTTGCGATATCACTCCTATTAATGGTTGAACTGCTCACGTGGTCAGACCTCTCTTTGGTGCCATGGGTTCGATACGCGACTACTTTACCTGCCTTTGCCAGTTGCCACCCAGAGAGAACCGCTGCCTACAAGCGTGTATTTGCCAGGGGTTATGAGCGCCCCTGTCGCATGGTGCACATCGACATGCTCTGCGCTGCCAGTTGCTGTAGATATCCGCGTCGCACCCTGCCAAGCAAAGGCAATGGCGTAGTTCTCGACCATCAGATCAGTATTAATACTCCCCTGAAACTCTTGCAGAGCGAAATCGAGGATGGGCGGTTTCCATTCACGGGATACATCAGTAATTGTCGGGGTAATTCGTGCAGCGACGCCGCTTCGGGAATCGACGACTTTCAAGAAATTGCCCTTATCAATCGGCTTATGCGTTAATCCTCCGCGAAGCACATTATCGCTGTTTGCCATAACCTCAACTACGGTTCCGTTGAGATATGCATGCACACATTTTGGAGGCAGATAAATGCTCTCTCCAGGGTGCAGCGTTACAAGCTCGCAGAGCAATGTAGCCAATGGGTCGAGTTTGGGCGCATAGAGATTAATTAACTCTTGCATCCATTTGCCACGGATCGAATCAATATTTGTCAGACATTGTTGAACTTCCTGTAACACATCGGTGGTGTCATCTACGCCAAGCAAATTGTCAAGAATTTCTGTGAGTGAAATTCCTGCACGCAAAGGTTCGGTGATTAAAACATTTACTTTTTCCGAATGGAGATTTTCGAGCAGCTCAAGCGTTTCTTCAATGTCCGCGAAGCCGACGAAAGCTTGAAATTCAGTGAGCGCAACCACCATTTCAGGTTTGTGATTCTGATCCTTGCACACGTTCTGCAACGACGGAATATCTTCAAGCGCAGGATGGACTTGAAGTGAAAGTGACTCTTCTACGGCAAGAATTTTTGCAAGAAACGGAAGTTGGCCTTGAGGTAGCGCGTTACCAAGGGCTCTGGTGAGCTCATCGAGTGAAGTACTCGTGCCACTAATGATTGATGGGCCTTGAGAATTGTCGCCGAACCAGAGTTCTGCTTCGGGTACTTCGCTCTCAGGGACTCCGCGATGCCGCGCCAACGTTTCTCTAGAACCCCAGGGGTAGTTCTTGATTATTCCCTCGATAGAGACAAGTCTCCTCGGCAAGCTAGAAGAGTTAGAAGAGTTAGATAAGTAAGTCATCCTCGCTTTGTGGCAGCGTCGATGAGCAGCACAGGTATCCCATTTCGAATGGGATATACCAAAGAACATTTTTTGCAGTCCAGAGATTCGGCTTCGAGCGCTAATTCACCGCGACATTGCGGACATACGATAATTTCCAGAATTTTGGGATTGACCGTCACCGCCGAATCACCTCCAATGCCTCATCGCGGATAGCGCACATTATCTCATCGCTATCAGCTTCCACGTTAAGTCTCAGCAATGGCTCAGTATTTGAAGGGCGCACGTTGAGCCACCATTTACCTGATGTGATAGTCAGGCCATCTAGCCGATCTATTTGACCTCGATCGAGGTAATGACCTTCGACTCGCTCCATCGCCGCGGAGACATCATTGACTTTAGAATTTATCTCGCCGCTACCGAAATATTTCCGGTATTGATTAATGATTGATGAAAAATTCCTTGTTCCACTTGAGTTGCCAAGTGCTGCTATTGCGTAGAGCGCCGCAAGCATTCCTGAATCAGCGTTCCAGAAATCTCGGAAATAAAAATGCCCCGAATGTTCCCCACCGAAAATTGCGCCAGTTTCAGCCATTTGAGCTTTGATAAACGAGTGGCCAACCCTGCTTCGAGAGGGAATGCCGCCACATCTTTCAATCACTTCAGGAACTACGCGCGAGGAAATCAAGCTATAGATGATGGTCCCTCCAGGGACTTTCTTAAGCTCACTCTCTGCAATTAGCGCCGTAAGTAGTGATGGCTCAACGAGTCGGCCAGATTCATCAACAAGGAAGCACCTATCTGCGTCACCATCAAAGGCAAGACCAAGATCTGCTTTCTCTGCAACCACTCGCCGTTGGAGATCTTTTAAGGTTGAACTATCGAGTGGATTTGCCTCGTGATTCGGAAAGGTTCCGTCTAGCTCGAAGTACATCGGAACGATCTCGAGATTCAACGGCCCAAGAACTGTGGGTACCGTATGTCCAGCCATACCGTTTCCGGCATCGATCACAATCTTCAAACGCCTAATGTGCGAGCAATCAACGAGGCTACGTAGATGCTCACCATACTCGGCAAGAAGGTCAACTCTTCGCTCACTTCCTCGATGGGCTCCAATCGGGAGTTCACCCGAAATCAAGGCTGCACGAATCTCTTCCAAGCCACTCGATACGCCAACTGGCTTTGCGCCAGCACGAGCTAATTTGATGCCGTGATATTGAGCTGGGTTGTGGCTTGCAGTAAACATAGCGCCGGGAATATCAAGCTTTCCCGTTGCGAAATAAAGCTGATCGGTTGCTGCCAAACCTATATTGATGACATTCGTTCCTGTGGCACGAACTCCCTCAGAGAATGCATGTACGAGTTTCTCTGATGATGGACGCATATCAAACCCGACGACAATTTCAGAAGCTGCTACCAAGTTCGCGAAAGCAATGCCGATGTCGCGACATAACTCTTCGGTTATCTCGCTGCCAACAAGCCCTCGAACATCGTAAGACTTGATAATGGTTGCAAGTGATTGCGCGGTATATGCCACGCTATTTATTCTGAGGGAAGAGCACGTAAATGTCCACGTCGACCAATAGTAGGTTGATTTTGTTGTGGATTTGACGTGATGACACTTCGCACGGCTTCCGCAATAGCAAGCAAGTCATCATCACTTGGACCCGCTTCGCTCTCTTCACTTGCTAAGCGAATAAGTTCCCAACCTCTGGGCGCCGTGAGTTTCGCTCCATGATCGGTACATAGATCGTAACTATGTGGTTCCGCGTATGTTGCTAACGGTCCGAGCACTACAGTGGAATCGCCGTAAATATATGTGAGGGTTTGTACGGCAGGTTGGGCGCACCCAGTGCGAGTGCACCGTCTAGTGGCCGGACGTAACTTACCCATAGAGACACGGTATCTCGCGGGAACTTTCTAAGTTGGGATGCCACTCCGAATACGAGTGCCGCAAACTAGGCGGAGGGGGCAGTGGGAATGAACAAGCGCGAGTCGACGATTGGTAGCGCGGTCAACTCTTTTGCAAGCGCCGGAGCCAGAGAGGTTGTCGCTAATCCGGAGGTATTGCGGATAGCAAAGGCTAGGGACAACTTTGCTGATCCGGCAGCAAATTGAATCGCCCGAGCGCTTTCAGGCACTTTCCATACGGCCATCGAATCCACTTTTAACGTGACTGTGGACTTCTTTCCCCGAACTCCTACAACAGTAAAGGACACTTTCGGCGCATCGGTAATGATGCTCAACCATCCACTCTTCTCTGGAAGCGCAATGCGCTCACCAGTGCTTACATTGGTACTAGTTGACCATGCAAGCTCGCTTCGATTGTCGAAAGTGCCACGTGTCAACACGGAACCAACGATTGGCTCGCTTGCGCGCACCCCAATGGAGAAGAGCCGACTCTTGGGCAACCCCGCTAAATCCACTTCGACAACTTTTTGCGCTGGGATACGTAGTGAGTCCAACCCGATAGGCGCAAAGACACCAGAAGGGGAAATGTAAGTCACTTGGATAATTGCATCGCTTTCTCCTGGAACAAAGAGTCGAAGCTTCTGAGAAGTAATCTTCGATTTCTTTCCAATTTTCACTCCGGGTATACCTGGGATAACAAACTTCTGACTTGGAGAAATAGCAGGTCCAACAAACTCTCCGCCATACGTCTTTAATCCTTTTCGTCGTTCATCAAAGAGGACAGCACTAATCAGTCCAGAACGAGCAACAATATGGAATACCGTAGCTTTCTTTCCTGGCATAAAAGTAGTTAGCGGATAACTCTTTGTGCTTCGCGCAGGGATCGTCAAGGTACGTGTGGACTCAGAACCATCTTCACTCCACAGCTCCACATCAATGATTGCTTTACCAAGATTTTCGTTGATGAATTGGAAGTAACCAAGGCTACTCACATCACTAGTTCCGCCAACGAACCAAAATTCCCCGGCAGAGGGGCTACATTGCGACAGGCTAAGCCATGATCCATTCTTTGAAGTAACAACTATTGGAGTTGCGGTGTCGCCCGAAACAACTCGAGCTTTCTTGCCAAGCACCACAGTGCGACTCTTGCCTTTTTTCATCGTGCGATTCTTACCATCAATAATCGCGCTTTTCGCTAATGTGTCTGCGAAGTGAACTGCCCCATTCGTATCACGGTATTCCGCTGGGCAAACGAAAGTGGAGACGCTCTCCACATACTCTCGTGGCGCTTGCTCGCTTTCAACTGCTGTTGCGAGTATGACTAAAGCAGTGAAAGCTGCGAGAACATAGATCGGTTTTCTCATGCGACTTCCTCATCGGAGAGCTCTCGCGCTCGACGTCCTCGAGGTAAAGCAAAGAACACCAGCAAACCAACCACAGCTACTTGGATGGAGACCCCCGCACGGTGTGTTGTGCCATTGTGGAAAAGTACGACGCGACCAGCCTCGGGAATATCAAACTCTGTTAATCCCAGCGCCGACTTCTTTGGAAGTAATACTTGTCCCGCGTGCAGCGCTCGCCATCGTTCATTAAAGATTTCAGCAAGATGCACGGTTCCCGCGGATGGAACATCAAATTCCGCTCCTACATACTCCGAGGGAAGTTCCAAGATTTCACTCTTAATCTCGGCGCTCTTGTTCTGTTTACTCTGGTTGCCAGGGCCAGCGTTCTTCTCGGACTGTGGCTGAAACCTTATTCGCGAGGTTGAACCGGATACTTGCCACAAGATTCCGTCAGAGGTAGCAGAAAGTCTCGTCAACCCACCAATGCCATCAATCTTTCGCGCCAGCGAATTGTTTTGCTTCCCGTTTTCGAGATAGAGATAGCGGATACCAAACTCCGCCAACGTGGCAGCGGGTGCATCACCTACGCCTGCGGTTATCTCGCCAATAGTTTTCGTAAGAAGAGGGACCTCGTCAGGGAGCGAAGCAAGCTCACTCATCCAAATATCGCGCTCCCGAAGAACCACATAGGCAAAACTTTGAACTTGATCACGCTCTTCACTACGAAGTATCAGAGTTTTGGGTCTATCTGGATTATCCGTTGCAGTCGCAATAAACGCAGGTAGCACTGAAGTACTAAGCGTTCGCACTGGTGTGCGGTCGCCATCTGCTATCCACCAGAAAATATTTGTACTAACAGAGTAGACCGCAATTACCGCTATCAACGCAGTTGCGAAATGTGCCCGTCCCAACGGCGATTCTTGTAATCGCTTTCGTCGCCCTTCGCTAAGGCGAGCGAGAGCGAAAGTAGAAAAGAGGGTAGAGATCGCAAGAAACCCACCAGGCCAAAGCGGGGAAGAGAGTGAATTGCCATACGAAGGAATGCTTAGTGCGCTCACCAACGCAGCAAGTGCGAGACTTCCAAGAATTATCAATCCTTCGTTCACTGCTCTACGTGAGAAAAGCGCGACAACTCCTATTACTAAGGCAATACTGACTACGTAGCCAGGAGCTGCTCCTGACGGCTGAAAGTTTCCAGAGAGCACATGAATCGGCGCAGAGAGAGTAACTGGCACTCCTTGATCAAGAAATAAATACTGAGGGCTAGTTAGATGCGAGAGGCTCCAAGGCGCTAAAGCCAGGAAAGTACCTAGCACGATTACGAGGTATTGAGCTGCACGCCGACGAAATAGATTCTGGTCACTTCGTAAAGTCCATAGCTGGGCCACAAATACAAGTACTGCAAAAACTAAAGCGTGAATCGAGAACGCAGCAAGTAGTAAGAGGGCAAGGGCGCTAGCGCAAGTTCTACGCCAGCTCATTGTTGCACTTTCGCGTGCGAAGATTGGTTGGAACACAAGCACGACCAAGGGTGCGAAAATCAAAAGCAGAACGGTGCTCAAATATCCAACGCTTACTGAAGTCAGCAAGATTGCAGATGTCCCGTAAAGAAGCGCGCTCGTAATAGCAATCAATTGGCCGATTCCATTTTTGCGAATTAAGAGATACATAGTCAGCATCGCAAGAACCGGAGCTAGTACGAATAACGCTCCGACAAATATCGAGGGATTACCCCCGGTGGATAATCCAAAGATTCCTAGTAGCGCGCTAAATGGATGTCCCGCTCTCGAAGAGCCAACGCCGAGTGCATGCCACGACTCGCCATAGCCGCGTAGCAGCGCCAGAGAGCTATCTCCAACCAAAGCCAATGCGCCACCGGCCAATGGACCAAACCGCGATCTGCTCGCAATGAGGGAGAGCAGCAATAGCGCCGTAGTCGCAAGAAAAAGTGGGCGCGTGAAAATCTGGCGCCAGAAATGTGACGCACTTGGAGCGAGCAATTCACCTTCATCCGAATCACTCGTCGCACTCGAATCTGACAGAGAAATATTCCCCACCACGGGATCTGGGACCCGCTCAATTCTCCGCAGCAGTAGATCGCGCACCCGCATAGCGCCAAGTTTTATCTGTTCACTCCAGGGGGCTAAGTAAGGACGAATCACCCGTGCTGGTAGTAAGCGTTTCTTCCTTCGACTTTGACGCGCAATGCGCAGTCGATCTATTCGCGTAAATAAAAGCGCAACTGCTGCTAATTCATCGAGAGCGTACCCGGGTAACTTGGCAAGCAGATAACCGAGCGCCCTGATAATCGATGATGCAAAGATGCGCACGATAATCCAAGGCAATGTCCAGAGCGGTAAGTTCGCTAATAAGACGAAAGCTGCGTGGCGGCGATCAAGTAGATGCGGGCGATGAAGTGCGCCACCTGCGACATCAATTGCTCGTCTTTCAGTGGCGGCAGCTTCAGCATGAAAGAGTTTTGCTCCTGTTACACATATGACTGCATAACCAGCCATGCGTGCGCGCATTCCAAAATCAACGTCATCGCGAAAGAGCGGCAAGTTCCGATCGAAGCCGCCGATCTCCTCGAAGAGATCCCTACGAATTAACGCACCAGCAGTGCTGACGGCCAGCACTGGAATTGTTCCGTCACCATCGTGTTGCCCTTGATCGCGCTCATTGCGTTCCAAGCCAGTCCAACGCGCCCCGTTATGAGCAAGCGTCACACCAATCTCCAACAGATGGTTTCGATCATGCCAGCCAAGAATCTTTGGACCGGCAACGCCAACATTGGGACGGTCAGCAACTGCGGCAAGGAGTTGTGCAAGTGCATCTGGAGCGGGCGCGCAATCGTCATGAATCAACCAGAGCCATTCGCTCTCATGCTCCTGGCGCTCCCCCGACTCCGAAACGAGTTCATGCTGTGGGGGAAGTTGCTCGACGGCGAGCGCGACTGCAGCGCCAAAACCAGAATCGTGTGCAGCCGTGATGAGATCGATTCGTGAGTTCTGAAGTAACTCTGCGGATCCATCGGTAGAGCCGGTATCCACCGCGATGAGATAGTCCGGACCACGCTCTTGGCTAGAGAGCGCCGCCACGACCTCCGGGAGCCAACGTGCGCCGTTATGGGTAACCAGAATTGCGCTCACCCGCTGCTGGGTAGGTGCGTTAAGACCAGTCGCGTCGGGGGCGATGCTCATAGCGCCAACCCTAAGGTGCACAGCGCGAAAGTGGCTTGTTGCCCGCGGATTTAGCCTGCGCTAGGGGTTATCGTGGGCCAGCGTGGGCGAGCTCGGGCGAATGGAGAACGTTAGGCAGGTCGACGCTTGAGGCGACGGCGCTCTCGCTCAGAGAGGCCACCCCAGATTCCAAATCGCTCATCATGGGCTAGTGCGTAATCCAAACATTCGCTACGCACTTCGCAGGAGAGACATACTCGTTTTGCTTCACGAGTGGATCCGCCCTTCTCGGGGAAGAAGGCTTCTGGATCGGTTTCAGCGCAGAGCGCTCGTTCTTGCCATGAGAGTTCGGCAGGGTTTCCACCCTCGAACGGTGTGAGCGGTGTGCTCATCTAGAAGCCCCTAACATGTCTAAGAGAGAACCTAGGGAGAATTACACGCGTGTAACTCCCATTCGTCAAGTTAGTGGATAGATATAAATTCTGTAAATTATTGAATATCGCCAATTTGTCGACTATTTGCCGGTACCTGCGCCCCAGCTCCTGCAATCACTACCCTGCGCAGGTGTGCACCATCCCCGATCTGCACGCCATCACCAATGATTGATTGATAGATGTGCGCAGCTGCACCAACCTCCACGTCATCACCAATGATGCTCTGCTCCACTACAGCATTTGCCCCAAGCGTTGAATGACCAACTGATGAACCGGCGTCGATTCGCACATCCACACCAATCTGCGCGCCAGGGTGCACATAACTCATTGTCGTGGATGGCGTGAACGCTGGAGAGTGGAAGAACCCTTGCACTAAATCGCGCGATGCTTTCAAAAGAGCTGCAGGGGTTCCGATATCCATCCAGTAGCTCGAGCTCTTATAAGCCCACAGTGATTTTCCATCTGCCAAGAGCGTAGGAAATGTCTCGCGCTCGATGCTCACCACCTCACCTGGAGGAATTTCGTCAATGACACTTCGAGTAAATATGTAGCACCCTGCATTGATGAAGTCAGTCGGCGGATTATCAGATTTCTCCACAAAGTCGAGGATTTTTCCGTTGGTATCGGTAGGGACTGAGCCGTAGGGGCGTGCATCGGCGACGCGAATCAAATGCAAGGTGGCATCCGCGTCCATCTGGTTATGCATTACAACTTGCTCGCGCATGTCATGCGCGCTGAGTATGTCGCCGTTGAGAATCGCTATTGGTTCGTGCGCGCTGCTCTCCAGGAAGCGAGCAGCGTTACGAATAGCGCCTCCGGTGCCAAGCGGTTGATCTTCGATCGCGTGGATTATCTCGACGCCAAAATCTCTCCCATCTCCCAGGTAGTCGAGAAATTGCTCGTTCTTGTAGGAAATTGCCATCACAATGCGCGAGATGCCATGTTCCTTCGCATAACCGATTTGATGAGCGATAAATGGCACACCAGCCACCTTAAGCATCGGCTTTGGAGTGTCCAGAGTCAGAGGATGCAAGCGAGTGCCTTTACCTCCAACAAGAAAAATCGCTTCCATCAAGTACCTCGATTAGCCCAGAAGTTTCACGAATGTAATCGATCAACCGCACGAGCGATATCGTCATCCGAAGCGGTAAGCGCAACTCGAACAAAATTTGCGCCCTTCACGCCGTAGAAATCGCCAGGCGTAACGAGTATGCCGCGTTCAGCAGCCCATGCAACGGTTTCCCAACAATTATCTCCGCGCGTTGCCCATAGGTATAAACCTGCTTCGGAGTGCGCTATTTCAAATCCCGCAGAGATAAGCGCCTGCGCTAACTTTTCGCGGCGAGCGCGATAACGCTCTTTTTGAGTTGCAACATCGTCTGGTTGTGCAAATGCAGCAGTCATAGCTCGCTGAATCGGTGCAGGCATAATCAAGCCCAAGTGCTTGCGAATCTCTCTAATACTCGCAATCAGCGCTGGGTCGCCAGCGACAAACGCCGCTCGATAACCTGCTGCATTAAAACTTTTCGATAGCGAATGGACGATCAATATTCCAGAGGTATCTCCATCACATACTTGGAGCAGCGACACTGGTTCGCTCTCCCAACCCATTTCGATGTAGCACTCATCGCTAGCAAGGATTGTGTTGGTCGCTCGCGCCCACTCGATAATCTCGCGTAACTGTGTCTGATTCAATGTGCGACCGTGCGGATTTGCTGGGGAATTAATCCACGCTAGGTCGGCATCACGTGGCCATGTTGCAAGGTCATCGCTCACTGGTACGCACTCTGCGCCAGCAACAATCGCCCCGACGCGATAGGTCGGATAAGCAATCTCTGGAATCAATACCTTCTTCGCTTGCACGAAAGTAGGTAGCAGCCCTACTAACTCCTTTGATCCAATGGTGGGAAGAAAATCGAATTCTGTGTTGGGATGACGTGCTAAAAACCGATCTCGAATCCAACGTTCCAACGCTGTGCGGAGCTCAGGGCTACCAATCGTGAGCGGATAGCCAGGAGCATTTCCGCTTGCGGCAAGCGCTTCTTGCATAGATGTCGGCGAATCATCGACGGGTGTTCCGATGGAGAGATCGACTAGGCCACCAGGATGTGCGCTCGCGCTCTTCTTGTAGGGCGCAAGTAAGTCCCACGGAAAATCGGGGAGTTTCACAACGCTACCCTTTCGGGCGAGCCACAACTACTGGGTGATCACTCTCTTGTGCGCCCACCTTGCTTGCGCCACCAGGTGACCCCAATTCACTGAAGAACTCTTCGTTAACGGCTTTGAATTCGCTGAACTCGCCAGGCACATCATCTTCGTAATAAATAGCTTCTACAGGGCAGACCGGTTCGCATGCACCGCAATCGACACACTCGTCAGGTTGGATATAAAGCATCCGACCACCCTCATAAATGCAGTCAACTGGGCACTCTTCGATGCACGACTTATCCTTCACATCGATACATGGCCCTGCGATGATGTACGTCACGAACTGCTCCTATCTCTATTACAACCGTCAAGTGAGGCTAATTATGCTGCCTCCCGAGCCAAATTCCACTCTATGCTGGAACATGTGCGAATAACTGCCCCGGATAGCTCACTTATTGGAGCCCGCGTCTCAATCCGGGTCCACGATGAGGAACCGGGAAAGTTCCGTGACCTACTTGGCCACCTCGTAGACCTCACGCACATTCGCGATAAGAATGGCGTGATTAAAGAATTTGCCCCAGACTCCATCGTCGCCTGGAAAGTAGTGCGCGACCACGCGGGTAAACAAGGCGAGCCTCAGCAGAATCGAGTTCAACCGTGAAGTTATACGATACAAAAGAACAGAAAGCGATCGAGGTACTGCCTTCAGATAGCGGCACAGTCGACATCTACTGCTGCGGGCCCACCGTTTACAGATTTGCCCACGTCGGAAATTTGCGCACTTTCCTACTGGGCGATTTAGTGCGTAGGACTCTCAAAGCAGAGGGAACTGCCTACCGCTACATACAGAACATCACTGATGTGGGACATCTAAATGATGACATTAATATTGCTGTTGCTGAGGATAAAATTCTTGCCCAAGCAAAACTAGAGAATAAAGATCCGTTTGAAATCGCTCGATTCTACGAAAGTGCATTTCACAATGACCTTGCTGCGCTCAATATTCTCGCTGCAGATGCATACCCGAAAGCTAGTGAATCGATCGGATTGATCGTTGACTTAATCGCGCAATTGATTTACATCGGCGCCGCTTATCAGGGAAACGATGGCTCGCTCTATTTTTCGGCGCGTAGTTACAAAGACTACGGCGCGATAAGTAGAAATTCGCTCGACCAATTGCGGGCCGGATATCGATTCGATGTCGAACAGAGCCAAGAAGAAGAGCAGGGTAAGCGCTTCCACGCCGATTGGGCGCTCTGGAAGGCTGCCTCAGAAAATCGCGCGATGACGTGGCCAACTCCATGGGGCGTTGGATTTCCCGGTTGGCACATCGAATGTTCGGCAATGTCCATCCACTACTTCCCCAA
>CAZZFG010000008.1:0-14781 GCA_964653345.1 uncultured Bifidobacterium sp.
GTAAATTTAGAATCAATTGGAGTTTCAGAAATCGCAGATAGTTATTCCTTGTCGGACAAGTATTTATCGTTGATGGTGTAACAAACTTTATAAGACTGTGTGTTGTATTTTCTATTTAATTCCTTTAGCCTCCACGGAGAAACTACTCCAGGAGGTTACCTTGACCGTCAGAGCGCTCGTGCATTCACACGAAGGTTATAGAGATTGGGATCTCGCACGCGAGAATCTCCGTAAGCGTGCAATCCGCGAAAGATTTACCGTCGGTGATGAAAGCTTCTATGTTGTTGTAGAGCCGCTCATTAAAAAAGGTAGCGATGGCAAACTCCTCCAAACCATACGAGTTCGCAACGCACAGAATAAGAATGTTGTTGATCTTCTTGGAAGACCAGTTATCACCAATAAGAATGGTGAGACGATTTCGGTTAGCGGCGAAACTGCGCCTAAAGGAAGTTATCGAATCTTCATCCCAGAAGTTAGTTCCGAAACGAAAGTATTCGTCTCTTTCGAAAAGAAGAGCGATATCAAGATCGAAACTAGCGTTGCTCCACAACGCCACTGGACGATGCATTTAATTCACCAGACTCACTTGGATATTGGCTACACCGATCCACAAGGCAGAGTTCTCGCCGAGCATCTTGCATTCTTAGATTCATGCTTGGATCTCATCAACCGCACTGACGATTGGCCCGAAGCGGCTAAGTTCCGTTGGAGCGTTGAAGCGCTCTGGTCGTTTGATGAATGGGTGAAGGTTCGCCCACAAGAGAAGATTGATGAGTTTGTGCGGCGAGTCAAAGAAGGCCGTATCGAGCTAACAGCAATGCCTTATAACTTGCACTCTGAAACATGCTCAACAGATGAACTTCACGAGCTCCTTCGACTCGCCAACAAAGTAAGAAAGCAATACGGCGTAGAGATTAAGGCCGCGATGCAGACCGATGTCCCCGGCTCTGTTGTTGGCTTGACTGACGTACTTGCAGAAAACGACGTGAAGTACCTATCTGTTGCGCATAACTGGGCTGGTCGCTCGGTTCCGCACCTTGTTGGTGGCCATAAGCAACCGCGACTATTCCGTTGGGTTGGTCCAAGCGGAAAAGGCGTTCTTGTCTGGGTTACAGATACGCCCCATGGCTTGGCATATATGGAAGGTCCGATGTTGGGCTTCAACGATAGTTATGAACATGTTGATGATTTACTTCCAGCTTATCTGCAATCGACATCCGAACATGCATATCCATATCCAGATGGAATCTTTGGTTGGGCGCTCGATAAAACAGAAGTGCTCCGAGATCCATATCCGTGGGATATCTTGCATATGCGTATCCAAGGGCAGTTTGCTGACAATGCTCCACCGCGTTACATCATGGCTGAGACTGTCAAGCGCTGGAATGAAACATGGGAATATCCAAAACTTCGACTTTCGACTAATAGCGACTTCTTCGAAGAAGCGGAACAAAGACTTGGTAATCAGCTCGAGACTTTGGAAGGTGATTGGACAGATTGGTGGGTTGAGGGAGTTGGTTCTGGTGCGCGTCCCAATGCAATGGTGCGCGATGCTCAAGTAACTGCCGCTGATGCTCAAACACTTGGTTCTATCGCAAGCATCTATGGATCTCCTGAAGGCCCTGCAATCACCCGTGGATCTGAAGTTGTATATGGAAATGCATCTCTCTTCGACGAACACACATGGGGCGCTGCAAATCCATGGACTATCGGCGATCAGGGTATGGACTCCGGTGATCAACAATGGCATTGGAAATATTCCAAAGCGCTAGCTGCAACCGATGAAGGTGAGGTGCTCCTCGATCGAGCATCATCACACCTTGGCGATGTACTTGCGGCCGATTCCAATGCTTTGGCATCGTTCTATATAACTAATACGACCCTCTGGGAACGTACAGACGAAGTAATTCTCTTCTTGCCTGAGAGCAAGATTCCTCTGGAGACTCCGATCAAAGTTATCGATAGTCGCTCCAAGAAAGAGCTCGACTTCTATGAGACCGGTCAGGTCAATCCCAAGCATCGAAATGCTGGGCGTTTCGTTCATGTACTTGTCGAGAAAGCTCCATCACTCGGTTTAGTACGTCTTGATATTCATCAAGGTCAGAAATCTGCTCCGGCAAAAGCGGCAGCAAATGGCGCTTTGACGCTTGAGAATGAGTTCCTCCGAATTGAATTCGATTTGAAGCGCGCCGCTGTTTCCTCTATCTACGCAAAGAATCTCGGTAAAGAGATTGTGAGACAAGATAGCGTTGTTGGCTTCAATGCATATATTTATGATGAATACGCCTCCGCTGGTGGCTACAACCATCAATCCGGAAGAACGGAAGGCAATCTTCGATTGGATCTTCTTGCCTCACGCAAGTTAACCGGACAGGGCATGGTCATTGATCAAGGAAGTAATTCCTTTAAACAATGGATCACAATTGAAGCTCGCTCAACAGGTAGCTCGTGGATTAGAAGTACTTATTCGCTTCGTAAAGGAGTCGATCGCCTCGATATAAATAACCGAATCTATAAAGAAGCGACAATGACTAAGGAGAGCGGATTCTTTGCTTTCCCTTTTGCACTTGAAAATCCTGAGACTCGAGTAGAACTATCAGGTGGAATGACCGGTAATGGCCTTCCTCTTGTTCCAGGATCTGCTCTCCACATGCGCGCTGCGCGTCGCTGGGTTTCTTTTGCTGATGCAGACTTAGCAGTCGCAGTTGCTCTACAAGACGCGCCACTTATTCAATTAGGTGGAATTGCTCTGCCTTATCCACCATTCCCAGCAACAATGGGTGAGCCAGAACCTGCAACCGTTTACTCATGGATTCATAACAACCTATGGGACACAAACTTCCCAAGCCAGCAAGGCTTTGAGATGAACTTTAGATACAGCATTGGCGCAAGTGATGCGAAAAAACCTGGTTCAGGTCCAGCACTGGGAGCACGTATTGCCGCAGCCCAGAGCCGCGTGCTCCGTTCATCACTCGCAACGGCAAACTCTGGAGAGCTCATTTCATCCGAAGAGATGTTCCAAATCAGTGAACCACGCGTCCGCGCAATAGGCGTGACCTCGCCGGCTGAGGGTTATGTTCTGTTACGTCTTCAGTCGTTTGCTGAAGATCCCATCAAGGTGAAAGTGCAATTGAACCCGCGTTTCACTTCTGCACAGAAAGCAACGATGTTGGGTGAAGTGATTTCAGATCTTTCGATAGCGCAAAATTCAGTTGAATTACCAATGGAGCGAATTGGAGTAGCTGCCCTGCTGCTGAAGTACAAACAGTAGTAAGCACTTGTACGACAAGTCTTGGTGCTGAAACGTTATCGCGTTAATCGCTCGATAACGTTTTAGTTACTCGCTCTGAAGTGACGTAATTCTATTGACTTAGCACGGCTTTTAAAATAATTTGCTCAACGTGGAGGAGGCATTTCTTTCACATCACCCAGGAAGGAAACAGATGACGAAAGCTAAAAAGCGGTTAGCTTTTGCAACAGCTGCATCTCTTGTTATCAGCTCAGCAGTCGTTGCTGGATCAGTATCACCAGCAAACGCAGCACCTAAATCGACAGTTTTGAATTTCTACCATGACAAGAATGGTTGGGATTCACGATTCGTTGCAGTTAGTGCTGGGTTGAAAGATGGAATCAACGTAACTTTGAAACCAACAACATATGCAGATACAACTCTTTATCAGAACACATTAAATCAAGCAGCTAAGACCGGAAAAGGTCCAGATCTACTCACATGGTGGTCCGGTTACCGAATGGTCGACGGCGCTAAAGGTGGCCTCTTTGCAGACATCTCAGATGTTTGGAAAGATGCAATCAAGGCTGGAGATGTTTCAGCAGATCTTCAGAAGCAATTCATGGTCGGTGGAAAGACATACGCAATTCCAAACGGCGTTTCGTATTGGCCATTGTTCTACAACAAGAAAATGTTCGCAGAACTTGGTTTAACCCCCCCGAAAACATGGGCAGAATTCATCAATATCCTTGACACAATTAAGGCAAAGAAGGGCGTTGCTCCGCTCTCCTCGACAGTAGATGGCAAATGGCCATCATTTATCTGGTTTGAGCAATTACTTATTAGCCAAGATCCAAAGCTCTATCTTGATCTGACTTCCAACAAGATTAAGTACAACAATCCAAAAGTGATTGCTGTACTGAATATCTGGAAGGACATGTTGAACAAAGGCTACTTCACAGCTGGCGACACCAATTTCTGGGGCGACAACGCGAAGAAGATGCTTGATCAAGGAACAATGATTGCCCTTGGAACTTGGTATAACGGCTCAATCATCGCAAACGGTTTGACGCCAGGAAAGGATTACGATGCATTCGTAATTCCAAATATCAACCCAGCTCTTAAGACTCAGTCAATCATTGTTGAGTCAGGCGCGATTGGTGCTCTTGCAAAGAGCAAGAATCTCCCGATGGCCAAGAAAGCGCTTCGCGAATGGTTAAAGTTCCCAGTACAAGCTATTTGGGCTGACCAGAGCGGCGATGGCGTACCAAATCCAAAGGTTCCTGTCGGCGATCCTGTTATCAAGGGACTCTCGAAGTACATCTCATCCAACAAGGTCAACTTGTTGCAGAGATATTGGGAGTCAGGTCCAGTTCCATTGATCGAAGGTGGCGTAGAAATTCTTAGCGCCTTCGTGATTGGCACAAAGACCGCTCAACAGACTGCAGATGAACTAACTGCACTCTCCGATAAGGAGTGGGCAGCCTGGACAAAGAAGTACGGCAAGTAAGAAATAAGTAAGTACGAACTGGTCGAGATCGAAAGGTCTCGACCAGTTCGATTAAAGCGGTCAACTACCTCCGGATTGGAAGAGATGAAGAACGCAAAAACAAGTTCTGGTCTTACGACCTATCTCTTCTTCATAGTTGCCCTGATCCCAGTTCTCACAATCCTGATCTATCCGATTGGCAAGACTCTTTATCTAAGCGTTACCGATTCTGAGGGTCTCACTACTGCAAATTTCGTTGGTTTAACTAACTATATAAGTTTCACGAGCGACCCAATTCTTCGCACTACCCTCACAAATGTTCTGATTTGGACAATCGCAACTCTCGTGCTTCCTGTCTCTATCGGTTTAGGAATCGCTTACATCGTCTCGGGAGTCCGAGGTTCTGCCATCTATCGCATGATCTTCCTTATTCCATATGTTCTCTCTGGCGTTGCTGTTGGAACTTTATGGTTCAATGTTTTTGAAACTGAGGGAATGCTCAATCGATTACTTAAGGCAGTTGGACTCGATAGTTTTGTGAGTTCGTGGCTTCTTTACGCTCCCACAAACACGTTTGCGATGATCATCGCCTCAACCTGGGCTGGTACCGGCTTGGTTGTCGTTCTATTTACTATTGGAATTCAAAGCGTCCCACTACATACAGTCGAAGCAGCAAAGCTTGATGGCGCAAATGCGTGGGTCTTGTTCTGGCAAGTTGTCTGGCCACAACTTAAATACATCCGCGCCGTGGTAATTGGAACTGCGCTGGCAAATAGCTTACGAACCTTCGACATTGTTTGGGTGATGACCGGTGGTGGTCCAGCGCGCAGTTCAGAGACTTTAGCGGTGACGATGTACCGCGAGAGTTTCTTGCTCAATAGATATGGCATGGGATCTGCCGTTGCGGTTGTGCTCATGATTTTGGTAGCAGGCGTGTCCTTCTTTGCCTTACGCAAAGGTGTTAATAAGGGAGAGACCATATGAAAAGAAATAGTCTGCTCCGCCACACAACTCTCATCTTCCTATCTTTCTTATGGCTCTTTCCGCTCTATCTGCTCATACTCAATGCCTTTGCCGATTTGAAGAGATGGAACGCTGACTTTGATTGGGTTTATAAAGGTTTCCAACCAATAGAAAACCTCAAGGCTGGTTGGGCTGCCGCATCAATGACTCCAGGGTTAAAGTCCAACTTCTTCTACGGAATTATGGGCGCAGGTCTTTCAGTCTTTTTCGCATCGCTTGCAGCGTTTGCAATCGTTGCGCTCAACCCAAAACGAAAAGCGCTCTGGTTCTGGCTTATATACGGCGCAAATCTAGTGCCGTACCAAATGTTGTTACTCCCACTTTTTGAGTTCTATGCATCATCTGGTCTCTATGACACTCGTTGGGGATTACTTATTGTTTATATCGGCGTTGCGATTCCTTTTGCATTCTTCTTGAGTCGAAATCACATGCTCTCGATTCCGCAAGAGGTTCTGGAAGCGGCACGATTAGATGGCGCAAATAAATTCCGTATCTACCGAAGCATCTATCTGCCGCTCTCACTTTCTGCACTTGGCGCAGCATTCCTCTTCCAGTTCACATGGATTTGGAATGACTTGGCGTTCGGTCTTACTCTCACGACCTCAGAAGAAGTTCGACCACTGATGTCGACCCTCTCTACCTTATTAGGTATGTATGGAAATACTCCAATGCCTGTGATTTTGAGCGCTAACTTCATCGCTTCTCTTCCTACAGCGGTTCTCTTCATTGTCGCCCAAAGATTATTCGTGGCCGGACTTCGAGCAGGAAACTGAGTTTTCAATGCACATCAAGGTCATCAGTAATGCCGTCTCAGATGTAGGAGAAGGACCGATCTACAACAGCGCCACAAATGTTGTTACGTGGGTCGATATCACTGGCAAGCGTTGGCATCAATGTGACTTTACCTCTGGAGTAACTACTTCTCATGATGTTCCGAAAATGATTGGCGCTATCGTCGAACGAAAGAATGGTGGTTATTTTGCTGCCGTAGAAGAAGGTTTTGCAGATGTAAATCAAGACTCTGGTTACACCATTGTGGCAGATTTCTTACCTGAACCGGAGCGCATGAATGATGCGAAGGCAGATGCGCGTGGCCGTTGGTGGGCAGGTAGCAACGCAATCGACTTTACCGCTGGAAAAGGCAGATTACATCGCGTAGAAGCAGATCGAACATTCACAACCGTATTAAGTGGACTAACACTTCCAAATGGTCTGGGTTGGAGCCCTGATAATAAAAAATTCTATTTCATCGATACATTTGCTGGAAAGCTCTGGTCTTTTGATTTTGATTTAGATTCTGGCGAATTATCTAATCAGAAAGTTTTCCGTGACTTCGATGGGGTGCAAGGAGTTCCTGATGGCCTCTGTATTGCCAACGATGGCACGGTGCTTGTAGCAATGTGGGACGGTTCTCGCATCGAAGTTATCTCTGCGAACGGGAAAGTGCGCGATCCAATTATGCTGCCTGTCAGTAGGCCTACCTCATGCACTTTTGGTGGGCCTGCTGGAGCAGATCTCATTGTGACGACTGCAGCGTTCGAATTAGATTTAACGCAAGAGCCTATGAGTGGGAAACTCATTGCAGTACAAGGCTTGGGTTTATCTGGAAAAGCTAGTGAAAAATATGCAGGTTAAAACCCACGACAGTTCAGCACGAAAGCGAAATTCTGGCTGCAGAATTACCGACAATCTTTACTTTGGTGAGATCCCTGCGCTAGTCATCGAAAATCAATTCCTACGGCTCACGATTTTAGTCGGACGAGGTGCAGATGTCGTTGAGTGCCTTTATAAACCTGATGATCTTGACTTTGCATGGCTGACCCAATGGGGAATCCCCACTAAATCAGTCCCTACTGATTACGAAGCAAATGTTGATTCTTTCCTTAATGGATATCCCGGTGGCTGGCAGAGTATTTTCCCTAATGGAGGAGCTCCATGCTCAGTATCAGGAATTGATTTCGCTCAACATGACGAAGTCGCGCTCTTGCCTTGGGAGTACGAGATTCTTCAGGATAGTGATGAAGTGTGTGAAGTTAAGTTCACTGTTAAAACAAAGAAGACACCTTTTCTTGTTTCAAAGACTTTTCTCTTGCGAAATGGTGCGAAAAAATGCGTCGTGACTGAAGAGATCGAGAATCTTTCCTCCCAACCCCAGCGTGCAATGTGGGGCTTCCATATTAGTTTCGGAGCGCCCTTTCTCGACAATAATTCACATATTCGCCTTCCAAATTCCGTCACTGTTATCCCACATGCTGAATCCATCGCCTCAACCGGCCGCCGCATTGATCGCGTCGAGAATTTTTCTTGGCCGGTATTCAAGATGAACTCAGGTCATGAAATAGATTTCTCACAACTGCCAGACCGTGGCACTGCAAGTGAAATGCTCTACTTGACTGAATTCGAAGAGGGTTGGTACCAAATAGAGAACCCTCACTCCAAGCTCGGCATGAAAGTCTCATGGGATCTTGCTCTGATGCCTTATCTCTGGTTCTGGCAGGAATATGGCTCGAGCCGCGAATATCCCTGGTTTGGCAAGCACTACAACATCGGTTTGGAGCCATTTTCGAGTTTTCCAACCAATGGACTTGCGGAAGCAATTAAAAACGAAACGGCATTGACTTTTAGCGCCAGAGAGAAGAAAACTAGTGTGATGGGAATTGAGGTGATTTCGCTGTGAAAGAGATTGATAGTGGAATGCAAGCTGCACGTTCGCGGGTTCGAGATGCGATCATTGATTATCTCCGCGAAATTATCCTGGGTGGCGAAATGGCACCTGGTGATACGCTCCATGAATCAGAGTTAACCAAGCGTTTTGGAACAAGTCGATCACCAGTTAGAGAAGCTCTGCTCCACCTCGAGCAAGATGGTCTTGTCACAATTATCCCCAAAAAGGGAACTATCGTTACTGGGATTGATCCAGATCAACTCAAACAAGCCCTCTTCATTCGTACCACTTTGGAAACCACGAATATTGAGTTGCTCTGTCAGACAATTACAGATGAACAGATCGAAATTCTCCGCGAAAACGTAAGCTTGCAAAGATCCTTACTAATCCATGGTGAATATCGCGCTATCTATAACAGCTTTGATCAATTCCATTTGATGTTATGTGAATTCAACAATCTTCCACGAGTGTGGGAGATTGTTCGCAAAGAAAAGATCTCACTCGATCGACTTCACGCGCTCGAGAAAAATCACGAGCCTCGACTTGAGTTGCTCTATGAACAACATAAAGCGATTCTCTCTGCACTAGAAGAGCGAGATTCGAGAACCTGCGTCGAATTGATCCAGAATCATGCTGATGTCGATTTTGAAGCAAAGAGCATTCTCAGCGCCAGCGCTGAGCGTATGAATTCGGGTAATGCCAGATCCGATGAAGAGACAAGTACGAGATAAGGGCCAACCATGAAAATAACCGATCTGAAAATAACGACTGTTACTGTGCCATTGGAGGCTCCACTTCGTCATGCGTCCGGTGCTCATTGGGGGCGTTTTGTAAGAACTATCCTTGAGATAGAGACAGATGAAGGCATCACAGGTCTTGGTGAGATGGGCGGCGGCGGCGAGAGCGCTGAATTGGCTTTTGCAAACCTGAAGACATATCTCATTGGTGAGAATCCCTTTGATCTTGAAGGGCTACGCTTCAAAATCTGTAATCCAACCGCCAGCCTCTATAACAACCGCACCCAACTCTATGCCGCAATCGAATTTGCTTGCCTCGACATCATTGGTAAGAAATTAGGAGTTCCGGTCTATGACTTACTCGGTGGAAAAATCCGAGATGAAGTTGAGTTCGCAAGCTACTTATTTTTCCGATATCCGAATGAGCAAGATGGGTATGGTGAAGTCTCTAATCCAGAACAGCTCGTATCACATGCAAAACATTTGAAGAAACAATATGGTTTTAATACACATAAGCTCAAAGGTGGAGTCTTCAACCCTGAATATGAATTACGCTGTTTCTTGGCTCTTGGCGATGCGCTACCTTCAGATCGTTTCAGATATGACCCCAACGCGACTCTGAGTGTTACCCAGAGCGTGGAGTTTGCCCGCGCCATTAAACATATGCGTATCGATTATTTGGAAGATTTCACTTATGGCATTGATGGTATGAAGAAACTTCGAGATCTCACTCGTATGCAGACTGGGACAAATACTGTCGTAGTGAATTTTGAACAGCTTGCTCAAAGCATCCATCGTGAAGCTATTGACGTGGTGTTGCTTGATACTACGTTCTGGGGCGGTATTAGAGCCTGTATCAAAGCTGCCGGGGTCTGTGAAACATTCCAGATTGGAGTTGCTGTTCATTCATCGGGTGAATTGGGAATCCAACTCGCCACGATGCTCCATCTCGGCGCGGTCATACCAAACTTAAGCAGCGCAGCTGATGCTCATTATCACCACCTCAAAGACGACATCATCAAGGGCGGATTGATGCAGTATCAGAACGGAAAGATCAAAGTTCCAACTGGTCCTGGACTCGGCGTCGAGCTTGATCGCGACAAACTCAATCAATATGCAGAGCTATACAAGAAGCTCGGCGGATATCCATATGACAAGGATCCACAACGACCTGATTGGTATGCACTCGTTCCCAATGACCGTTGGGCGCCGGTGAAGTAGTGGCTGCTGAGGCAAAAACTGTAGTTGTTGGTGGCGGTGCAAAAGGAATTGGCCTTGGGTGCACCCTTAAGTTCCTTGCTGAAGGTGCCACTGTTTTCTGCGCTGATGCTGATCAAAAAGCGCTTGATGAGCTCAAAAGTAATCATGCCGGCTCACAACTCCGAACATTCAAGGTTGATCTTTCATCGGAGAAAGAAGTGAGCGCGCTCGCTTCTGAAGTAAGTAAGGACTTTTCGAAAATTAGCGCCCTGGTTAACTGCGCTGGAATTCAAACCTACGGAACGGTCACAGACACCACCGAAGAGCTGTGGGATCGAACCTTCAATGTGAATGTTAAATCAATGTTCCTTACTGCTAAACATTTCACACCTCTGTTGAAGAATAATGGTGGAGGATCGATTGTGAATATCTCGTCAGTGCAGTCATTTGTCGCCCAAAAAGGCGTTGTTGCCTACGCAGCTTCTAAAGGTGCAATCAATACTCTTACAAAAGCACTAGCTGTCGATCTTGCTGAATTTCAGATCCGTGTCAACGCAGTACTCCCTGGTTCTGTCGATACGCCAATGTTGCGCAACGCTGCTGAACTCTTCAAAGGTAAGAAGAGCGTCGATGAAATCCTGGTTGATTGGGGAAAGAGTCATCCGCTCGGAAGAGTTGCACAATCCTCTGAAATAGGAGATTTGGTTGCATTCCTCTGCTCCGATGCTGCAGTCTTCATAACGGGCGGAACTTATGTGATAGATGGCGGACTTACTGCTCAAGTTCCTGTTGTTCTCCCAGAAGAGTAGTGACAACCATAGAACTCCACTATGAGCGTTGAACTCCTTAACGCAACAACGGTTATCCCTTATCTTTTGGAACGCCGAGTAATCGCATCGACCGAGAACCTTGTTGTCGAGGAGCTATCGGGTGGGGTTTCTAATGTTGTCCTTGCGGTCCGCAACAATGATATTGATGTGGTGCTCAAACAAGCGCTTGCTGAATTGAAGGTGGCGACAAAATGGGCTGCAGATCAAAGACGCGCTATCGTCGAAGCGCGCGCTGTTCAACTGTATAACTCAATCTCCCCAAACCGGGTCCCCAGACTGGTGGATTCTGATGATGAGATGTTCACCCTCGTCATCGAGCGTGCACCTCATAGTTGTCGAGTTTGGAAATCAGAGTTGCTCGCTGGGCGAATTAATCCGGCAATTGGGGAAGAGCTTGGTAAAACTCTCGCTACCTGGCATATCTTTGGTGAGTCATCTGTCGAGATCGCACATCAATTCGCAGAGGATTCGCTTTTTGAACAATTAAGAATCGATCCATTCTATCGAGAGATCAAGCTTAAGAATCCTGATTTATCAGCGAAATTGGATTCGATGATCGTTGAGCTAAAGGAAATAAAACTGACCATTGTTCATGGCGATTTCTCACCAAAGAACTTCCTGGTCGACGAAGGCAGTGATGTCTATATCCTCGATTTTGAGGTAGCTCACTTAGGAAATCCGGTATTTGATCAAGCTTTTGTTCTTGCTCATCTACTTTGTAAGTTCTTTCGCACACGTGTCCCTAATGAGGAAATTGCCCTCACAGAAACCGCTACTGCCTTTCTTGACGGTTATGGTGCTATGAAGTCAGGTGATATCAATCCTTCTCTCTCCGCTCACATCGCTGCTATCGCCCTTGCAAGAGTCGAAGGTAAATCACGAGTAGATTACCTAGACGGTGATTCCCAAGAAGAAGTTAAAAAGTGTACAAAAAGCGCGCTGGCTGCCACGGTTGATATCCATCCACTCGAACTTTTCAGTAAAGCTTTCTGATGAAAATTTCTAAAGTCCTTGCCTATCAGATTCTTGACTCTCGCGGTCGCCCGACAATTGCTGCCAATCTAGTCCTTGAAGATGGATCATCACATACAGCGCGAGTGCCCTCGGGGGCATCGACAGGGCGCCATGAAGCGGTAGAACTAAGAGATCTCAATACTAACTACGCAGAAAAGTTCTATGGCGGGCTTTCAGTTTTTGGAGCCGTTAACAACGTCAATAATGTCATCGCTCCACGAATCATTGGGTTGGAGGCATCTACAACGACAGTTGATGCGCTACTCAACGAGATTGATCCCAGCCCAAATCATGGAGTTGTTGGTGCGAATGCCAAACTATCAATCTCATTAGCAACAGCAAAGGCCGAAGCACACTCCAAAGGTGTATCACTGGCTGCACTCCTTGCTGGCAACACACCGCTCACTCTCCCCATGCCGATGGTCAATATTCTCTCGGGTGGCGCGCATGCCAATCGCACCCTTGATATTCAAGACATTCTTGTTATCCCCTATGGCGCAAAAAAATTCTCCGAGGCGCTCTCGTGGGTATCAGCAGTTCGTGAACGGGCCGCAATTCGTGGTCGCGAGAAAGGTTTGATCACCCACTTAGTCGCAGATGAAGGAGGTCTAGGGATTCCATTCCCTTCAATTGCAGCAGCATGCGAATTTGTAGTTAGTTGTATAGAGGAGATCGGGTTGCGACCTGAAATAGATATGTCTCTGGCCCTTGATTGCGCTGCTACACAATACTTGCGTGATGGCAAATATTTCCTGGATAGCGAATCGCGCTCCCTTAATCCAGATACTTATTTGAAATATATCGAGCAATTAATTCAAACTCTGCCCATCCTCTCAATAGAAGATCCATTTGCTGAAGATGATTGGGTTTCATGGCAGCGCTTCATGGAAAACTCACCTAAACAATTACAAGTTCTGGGAGATGATTTATTCACTACAAATCTCTCTCGCCTAGAAAGAGGAATCACTTCAAATAGCGCTAATGCAATCTTGATAAAGGTAAATCAAAATGGCCTTGTCTCTGGAACTGAGCAAGTTCTCAAGCGCGCTCAAGCATCGGGATTTAAGACTGTGGTTTCTGCTCGCTCTGGCGAAACAGAGGATTCTTGGCTTGCTGATCTTGCAGTCGGTTGGGGTGCTAACCAGATTAAGGTTGGCTCCACACATGGTTCGGAGCGAAGTGCCAAATGGAATCGGCTTCTTGAACTTGAGGCGACAACAACGACAGGTTTTGCCCGATTCTGCTTTTCATAAAACTCAAACCTTACCGCGTAATTGTAACTTTACTAAGTCCCCGTGGACTGTCAGGATTTAAGCCATTTGCAATCGCAACTTTATGAGTGACCAGTTGGAAAGCAAGCGCATCTGCGATCACTGCTTCAATTTCAGACTGTGATGAGCTTCCTTCTAAAACCATATCCTGCTTTTCGGAGAACTTCTTTGTTCCAATCCAGAAAACACGGCCGGTAGTCTCACGAATTCGAGCAGGAGCTTCACCAAAGGAATCTTTAGGCGTTCCTGTTGGTGCAATGAAAATCACTTGTGAATCGCTCCGCAGCGAAGCAATTGGCCCATGGAGAAAATCCGAGGAAGACATTCCTTGAACAGGTATCAGGCTTGTTTCTTGAAGCTTTAACGCAAACTCCTTCGCATTCGGATAGGAGTATCCGCGACCCAATACATAGATAGGCTTTGTTATGTCGAGAGTGGCTGCAAAATCATCAATTTTCGAAGTGGATTCGCACCAATTTTCGACACTTGAAATCAATTGATCGAAATTTACAGCATTCCCAGACCAAGCATTCACAAGCAGAAAAGAGACAAAAAGTTGCCCGACATAAGACTTGGTGGCTGGAACTGCACGCTCAGGGCCCGCATTGATTGCAATATGTAAATCAGAGATTTGGGCTAAAGGAGAGTCTGGTGCGTTTGTTATGGAAAGTACATAACCAGATCCCGCCTTTGCTGCTTTAGCAAAAGCAATGAGATCAGCAGATTGGCCACTCTGACTTAAAGCAACAATCAGCGTCTTTTGATATTTGAATTGTGCGGAATACATGGTCGCTGCTGATGGTGAAGCTAAGCCAACCGGCAATCCAAGTTTAATTTCTATGAGGTATTTCAAGAAGTGCGCTGCGTTATCTGAAGTCCCGCGGGCAAGAATTATTACTGATTGAAAGTCATGAGTCTTGAAGAGATTTTTGGCGGTGGCGTTCGAATTGAAAGAATTCACAAAGTTGCGCAATATGTTGGGTGTTTCGCGAATCTCACTCAACATCACATCGCCAGGATGATTCATGACCGTCCTATCTATGGGGTATTACTTGCGGAGACGAGAGGATTTGAACCTCCGATTCCCTTTCGGGAAAACCTCATTAGCAGTGAGGCGCACTAGACCGGGCTATGCGACGTCTCCAGTAGAGGGGAAGTTTAGCGCGCAACATGAGTAGTGAAATACGTAATAAAATCCACGGGTGAGTGAGCGTGAAATCGAGGCTAAATACGTTGATCTTCACTGCCACGGTGGCGCGGGTTTCTATTTCTCAGACCCCAATCCTAGAAATATCCAAAGCGCTATCAACTTTCATAAAAACC
>CAZZFG010000009.1:0-1159 GCA_964653345.1 uncultured Bifidobacterium sp.
TCCCGCAATTTCTCATCTCGCACGCTCTCTGAATCGCCCATCGACATCCATACATCGGTATAAAGAACGCTTGCGCCGCGAGCGGCAGCTTCGGGATCATGCGAAAGTTCAATCGTCCCGCCATGTGTTGCAGCAAGTTTTGTCGCGCGCTCGACAACGGAGTTATCAGGCGCCCATTTTCCTGGTGGCGTTGCGATTGTTATGTGCGCACCCAAAGTTGCGCCCATTAGCATCCAGGCGTTTGCCATGTTATTGCCATCGCCAAGGTAGGTGAACTTTCGTCCAGAAATCTTCTTGCCGAAGATCTCACGAATGGTTACCCAATCAGCGAGTAGCTGCGTTGGATGATCCACATCGGTTAGCGCATTGATAACTGGAATGCTCGCCCACTGCGCAAACTCAGCCACATCGCTCTGTGCATACGTTCTAATAATGAATGCCTTGGCGAATCCGCTAACAATGCGCGCGGTATCGGCAATCGTTTCACCACGACCAAGTTGTAGCTCGTCGCCTCGAACGAATATCGGAGTGCCACCAAGATGCGCGACTGCGGTCTCTGATGCGAGGCGGGTTCGCGTTGACGCCTTATTCATATATATGACGACGCTCTCACCAGCGAGAAAACTCGATTCAGAGAGCGGTTTTACCGCAAAGCGCGCTGCAGTCTCTAGGACCGTTTCGAGGTCATCACGGGAGAGCGCATCCGAGCTGACCAGGTCTTTCAGGTGCCCGCCAGTCGCTGCCATAAGGAGAAGGGTACGCCTCGAACCTCTAGGCTTGTGCCATAGAACGTAACCAATAGCGGCGTTACTCGTTAGGTATTGGTTGAATTAACAGAGTCTGGGGGCGAGGATCGTGGGGATTCGGGAGCGCTTGGGTTCAATTCTCGATACTGCGCCAAAAACCAAGCACACGGGAACCGACGATGGTGATCACGAGCGATTTTCGCATTACGCCGATAAAGCCAAGATTGTTGAATCGGCGGTAACTGGTAAAGCCATCCGCGCGCTCTGTGGCAAGAAATGGATTCCATCGCGCGACCCACAAAATTTCCCAGTCTGCCCAACATGCAAAGAGATCTATAGTCGTTTGAAGCAGTGAAACTCATATCATGTCCAGAGTGAAGCTCGTGCGACGGTACTTCGGAGCGCTGCTCACT